>JASFOT010000029.1:0-10682 GCA_050116375.1 Gammaproteobacteria bacterium
ATACTCCGGCTCCGGTGGATGCCGCCAGAATCCCTCGCCTACCAGCAGATAAGCGGATGGCGAAGCTTTTTCCAGCAGGTATTCGAGAGTCTGCCTGTAACCGCCGCAGGCATGGCAGGCGCCGACACAGATGCACAGGTCGAATTCCTTTTGGCAGCTGAACTTGTCGGCCGGGCAGCTCAGAAAGGTGGTAAGGGCCGACAGACCCCGGCTGGCCGCCTGTTCCCGGGCAAAGTGAATCGAGATGGAGTCCGGATCGACACCGACGCCCAGGCATCGGTGCCTGGCCACGATATCCAGGAGCAGCCGGCCCCGTCCGCATCCGATGTCCAGCGCCAGGCTTTCCGGGTCGAGTTCCAGGGCCTCGATCAATCGCTCGAGAGTTCGTGCGGAAACAGGCGCTGACCACGGCAGGCGCTGGTGGGCGATCCTGGAAAACCTTGCCTTGTCCATGGGGTGCCCGGTGTGCTTACCGCCAGAGGTCAGCCGGAAGTCTCACGGGGTTCCCAGAGCTCGACCTTGTTGCCGTCGGGATCCAGGAACCATCCGAACCGGCCGTACTCGTATTCCTCGATCTCACCGACGATCTCCGCGCCTCCCTCACGGACCTGGGCAAGGGCACCGTCCAGATCATCCACCACCAGATTGAACATATACGCTTTTGTTGATGGCCCGAAATAAGTGCTGGAAGCCTGGAACGGAGCCCAGACCGTGTAGCCACCGCTGGGCATGGCATCCGGCCTGAAGCTCGCGCCGCCGTAGGTTTCGTCGATGGGCAGGCCGAGCCAGTCCCGGTACCAGGCCGAAAGGCCCTGGGGGTCTTCGGTCTTGAAAAACACGCCGCCGACGCCGATCACCTTGGCCATTATTTCCTCCTGTGATGTAGCGACGTCAGGCGTCGCCGGAATACTCCGGTAAGGCCTTGCCGGCCTTGACGTGGTGCGCCCCCGGAGTCTCGCGTATGAGCACGTAAATATATTCCACCGGTGCGCCGATCGTTTCGTGGACGGCCCGGGTAATCGCCTCGGCCATTTTCTGTTTCTGCTCGGCCGTGCGTCCTTCGCGTATGTCGCACTGGATGACGGGCATGATAATTCCCTCCTGTTTTGGTCTTTGTCGCCCCGGTCCAGGCCCGGCTCAGAGGTCGATCCGGCGCCTGTCAGACTCCGGATAGGGATACTCCATCTGTCTGGCGGTGGCCCGCGCGATTTGCTCGCCGTACTGCTTCGCAACCAGATACAGCGACATGTCGATACCGGCGGAAATACCCGCCGATGTCACCACATCACCGTCGGCCACCACGTGGCGGGATCGATCCACCCGCACCCGGGGAAACATTTCCTGCATCAGATCCAGGACACGCCAGTGGGTGGTTGCCCGCCTGCCGTCCAGAAGACCGGATTTCGCCAGCAGAAGAGAACCGGTGCAGACGGAAGCGACGGTGCCCACCTCAGATGCCCGGTCGGTGATGAAACGAAGCAGCTCCGGGTTTCCCATTTGGGACCTGGATCCCTGGCCCCCGGGAACCACGAGGATATCCAGGGCAGGGCAGTCGGAAAAGCTGAAGTCGGGAAGCACCCGCATGCCGCCGGTTGCGGTGACGGTCTGCATGGACTGGGCGATCAGCCGGACGGAGTAGGGCAGCGGTGACTGGCGGTCGGCTTCCGGGTCGGTCCGGGTGACGGAGAAGACCTCGAATGGACCGGTGAAATCCAGTACCTCCACCTGCTCGTAGATGACGATGCCCACCGTTCGGTTGCGGGATTCCGTCATTCTCCGCTCCGGCGCCGGTCATCGGCTGCCTCGAGCCGCTTCGGGGTGTCGGCGCGCCGGCCCACATCCAGCAGACCTCGTCGCTCTGCCCTGGGTTCAGGCTCAGGGTTCAACCGGATACTCGACCCAGAATACGCCCCGGAAATCCCCTTCACGGAAACCCACGGCCCGGTCATCCGGATAAAGCTCGGCGATTCTGGCCGCCACATCGTCTGCCAGGGCAGGTCCATGGCAGGTCAGACACACGGGCTGGATCAGAATAGGCTCTACATAGCCCTCGCGACCCTCGTCGATAGTGACTGTCCGAGGCTTCCGTGACCCGGTTTGATCCAGGTAGCCGTCCAGGACCGGAGTCACCCACCCGGGCGTGGCGTTTTCCGGATTGCGTAGCCGATGGCTGGTGCGTCCCATGCGGATCTCCCCGGTAGAGAGGGATTCGGCGATCTGCGGAGCCTGGTCGCGGCAGACCGAGATTGCCGCCACCGGGCCCTCTGCCATACCGGCGGTCAGCGCTGATTTGAGTTCCATTTTGAACGGCACCAGGAGCTCGGCTCCCCGCGGCTCAGCGGCGTTTTCGGCAGTGGTCGTGCCAACCAGAAATCCCAGTGCAATCAAGGTCACGAAGAGGCGTTTCATGGGGTCTGACTCCGATGTTCATTGATTGGGCCGATTAGCCGTCCCCGATACCGTGAAGACGCGGAAGGAGACGGAGAGTACACAATGATAGCCGGGCCGCGCCCGCCGGTCAGAGCCCTAAGACCGGACAGTGCCGGCTGGCCTCGGTGGTGCCGCCGGGTGCGCGTACCGATAACCGCTGGGCGCCTCAAGGGGAGAGAATCTCCTCCAGTGCATCCGCCGCCGCCTGCCAGGATCGAGATCCCGGGTCCACCACGTCGAAGTGGCCCTCCCCGGGGATCGGCATGATGTCCACGCGATCGCCGGCTCGTGCCGCTGCTTCCGCCATTCGACGGGCCTGCTCGGTCGGCACGATGGGATCCAGTTCCCCCTGGACAAGGCGCAACGGCACCCCGAGGGGCAGAAGCCGGATCGGGTCCGCCTGTGCGTAACGATCCGGCACGCCCGCCGGCATTCCTCCCATGAGAGGCTCGACTGCGCGATTGCAACCCCCGGAACCCTGACTGTAGTCCCCAAGATCCGCGATACCGGCCAGCGCTACCACTCCCAGGGGCCTGATCGGGGTCTTTGAGTAAAGCGGAGCGGATTCCGGCAGATTGTGGCGACCCGCCAACCAGAGTGCGAGATGCCCGCCGGCGGAGTGCCCGGACAGAGCGATCCTGCCCGTGTCCAGGGGAAATCGGCCCGCAAGTTCGCGGACATGATCCGCGCCCGCGGCGGCGTCGCGAAAAGTGCCCGGCCACCCGCCGCCCGCGTCGCCCACCCGCCGGTATTCCAGGGACCAAACCGCCATGCCGCGTCTCGACAGGTCGGCGGCGGCCCGTGCCATGTACCCGATGTCGTACTCGGACAGCCAGCAGCCGCCGTGAATCAGCACGACCACGGGAAACGGTCCGGCGCCATCCGGCAGCCAGAGTTCCCCGAATTGCTCGGGCCCCTCGCCGTAATGAATCCGATGGCTGGCGACGGGTCGCGGCGCTTCCGACACGGTTGTCCAGGACACCGGCCGATCCACCCGGGGCGTTGTGCAGGCGGTGAGAAGCGCCGCCGTCAGCAGCGCATTCAAGCGGGCGTTCCCGGACCGGAATGCCCGATTTGTTCTCTCGCTGACCGGCCTCACAGGTCCGGGCCGTGATCGTGAAAGCCTCACGACTTCTGACGGAATGGTGATGGGCAAGCAGGGGCACCGGTGCAGACGCCGTCTCCGACGGAAGCTCGGCGCCGTCTTTTCGAGTCTTTCCTGAAAGGTGCGCCGGAAGTCACGGCATGCTGGCCGGATGGGTAAAGACGAAATCGTTGTCTTTCATGGGCGTGTGGCAACCGTGGCATTCCTGCACGAAAGAGGCGTCTTCCCCATAGGCCTTCAGTTCCATCCCCTTCCAGCGAGCGTAGCCCCACCCCCCGGTCTCCGGATGCTTCGCTGAATCCTTGACCATGAATTCCGCGTGGACGAACTCGCCTGGGACAGTGGCTTTTGGCCAGCTCTCGTGGGCCGAGTCTTTCCAGACGAGTTTGCCGAGGATGGTTCCGTCCGGCCAGGGATTGGTCTGTCCCGCCCTGGCGGCCTCGATGGCGGCGTCGTTGCCGAGAATCACGCGCAGCGTGTTGTTGTCCTCGCGATGGGAGGAGGCGATCACCTGCCAGTCCTTGTAATCCGCCGGAAACTCTATGCCGTTTGGCGAAGGCGAAACCGGATCTTTCGCCTGGGCCGTAGTCACCAGCAAGACACACGCGGCGAGTGCCTGGACAAAACTTCCTGTCTTCATAACGTTTCCCCTCATCTGTTTTTGTAATCCCCAACTGAAGCCCGGTAAGGCGTCTTGTCCCAAGGATTCTGTTCAGCTGTATCCGATATCCTCTGCTGCGCTGGCCAGCGGGGCGAACCCGACTTCCATGGAAGAAACCCGCGCCGGATCCTGGTCTCTCAGATCTGGACCGCCGCCCAGCACCGATTTCAGGTTCGTCAGGAAGAAGACCCAGCAGGAACGGCAGTTGAGATGCCCAAACACACGGCCGTCCGCGGAATCCGGAATTCCGGTCTGCAGCAGGCAGAGTTCGGTCTGGCCGTCGATGTCGGCGAGCCGGATCGACACGGCCATCGAGCCAAACGTAAAGGCCAGCTCGCGGTTTTCGTCCGCCCGGGTGATTTCTCCCTCGAGCCAGTACGGATGGCGCCAGTCCCAGCGATATCGGTCGCCGACATGGGCGCTTTCGTTACAGTCGCGCTCGACGCCACCGGGCGAGACGAAGTTGGCGGTCTCCACGAAGAAGGACGTCAGTCCCCGGACGGTGGACCAGGCCCGGAATACCTCGGCCGGCGGACGGTCGTAATAAAACACGATTTCAAATCGCGACCAGTCGTAGCTGTCCGGATCGATCATCGAAGTTTCCCGGCTGATCAGACGGCCCCGCTGGCCGGTTCCCGGTTAGCATCGCGGATCCGGGCCATCATCAGGGCGTCCGCGAAGCTGCCGTCGCGAAACGCGTACTTTGTCATGGTGCCCTCTCTCTGAAAGCCCCATTTTTCGTAGAGGTGGATCGCGGCCTGGTTATCCGTGTACACGGTCAGCTCCAGCCGAACCAGGTTCAGCCAGTTGTCCGCCAGGTGGATGGCGGCGGCCATCAGCTCTCCGCCCACGCCCTTGTTCTGCCAGCGGTCGTGGACGGCCATACCCAGTTCGCCCGCGTGCTGACGCCGGGGCCATCCGGCGCGTTGGAACAGGGTGAGATTGCCGACCACGTCGCCGTTCACGCAGGCCACGAGGGAATACATGCCTTTCGGTACCTCCGACAGGCGCTTTTTCCACATCTCCTCGGACGGGTAGGGCATCTGCAGGGTGCCCGCCATGGCTTTGGGCTGCGCGAAGATCTCCCGGAGAGCCTCGAAATCCTCCGGCTCGCTGTGCCTGATGCTGACTTTCATGGAACTCGGCTCCGTGCCGGGAAGAGATGACAGCTTAGCACTCCTCCGGCAGGACAGACCGGTGCCGGGATGCGGATCTTCCCGGTGATCCGTTACAGATCATGGTGTCCGCGGACGGCGCCGGAACAGCATTCTGTCGAAGATGTATGACAGCGGCGACAACAGCATGGCCGCGATCAGGCAGATCAGCGGCAGCCCCAGCAGGATCCATATGGCGTCAGCTCTGTCGGCCTCCAGTTCAAACCCGATATCGATGCCGGAAGCCGCCACGACGATAACGGCAATCATGCTGCCCGCCGCCAGGGAAAGGGTCGAGGTTATTCTCAGTATCTGTCTCACGTGGTCCGGAAATGTCATGTTTATCGGGTTCTCCCTGGTATGCCGCGGGATGAGTCAGGCCATAAGGATAATTGCCAGCCTTCGTCGATCAGGCAGCGGATGCCAACGGATTCAGCTTGATACGGTAGACGCGCCCCATTGTCACGGCACGCGCGAGCATAAAAACGACGAACGCAAACCACAGGCCGTGATTGCCCAGTTCCAGGACCTGCGTCAGGTAAAAGACGGGAACGAAAACGCCGAAGGACGAGATCAGCATGGTGTTGCGCATTTCCCGGGCCCAGGTGGCGCCCACGAACACTCCGTCCAGCAGAAAACTCCAGAACGATACCAGCGGCGAGAGAACCACCCACGGCAGGAAGCTTGCGCTGAGCTCCCGAAGATCGGGCTGTCCCGTCAGGAGGTGGATCAGAGAGGGCCCGGCGAGCGCATAGCCCAGCGCAAACAGGAGGGCCACGGCAGCGGACCAGACAAGTGACAGGCGGACTGCCTTGCGGAACCCCCGGGGATTGCGCTCGCCAAATGCCCTGCCCGCCAGGGCCTCCGCCGCATGGGCGAAGCCGTCCAGGGCGTAGGCCATCAGGTACTGGAACTGGAGCAGGATCGCGTTGGCCGCCAGGATGGCCGTGCCCATACGGGCGCCCTGGGCGGTGATAAACGCGAACACGAACATGAGGGACAGGGTTCGGACCAGCAGATTGCCGTTGACGGAAAGAATCCGGCGCAGCTTGACCGGATCCAGAACGTTCCCGCGATGCAGGGTTCCCCCGACGCGAGACAGCTCCCTGCGAACCAGCCAGATGCCCAGAGCCAGACCGGAGAACTCGGCCAGGACGCTGGCCGCCGCGACGCCGCCGGTTCGGAAGCCCAGCCCGACCACCAGGAAGAGCGACAGCGCGATATTGGTGACATTGGTCGTCAGCATCAGGTAGAGAGGCGCCCGAGTGTTCTGCATGCCGATGAACCAGCCCACCAGCGCGAAATTCGTCAGCGCGGCCGGCGCAGCCCATATGCGGACGTTGAAATAGGTCCAGGCGGGCGTCACCACCTCCGGGGCGGGGGATATCAGCCAGATCGCCAGTTGTCCAACCGGCCGTTGCAGCAGCAGCAGGAGGGCGGACAACCCCAGAGCGATCAGCACAGCCTGGGCGAGGACCGTCCGCATCTCGTCCGCATCGTTTGCCCCCCGGGATTGAGCCGCGAGGCCGGTGGTGCCCATGCGCAGGAAATTCAGGCCCATGAAGATGATGCTGAATATGGTCGCGCCTACGGCGACAGCCCCGAGGTAGCGGGGAGATTCCAGATGGCCCATGACGGCCGTGTCGACGAGACCCAGAAGAGGAACCGTGACGTTGGACAGGATCATCGGCGCAGCCAGCGCCCACACGTTGCGATGAGTGTAGGGGCTGACGCCGTGTCTCATGGGCAAGGGCTCGCGTCGCGGATCCGGACGAGCCGGTCTCCAGCGCCCGGCGACAACCGGGCCTCCGGGGCAACTATCAAGTCGTCACCGATTCCTCTGGCGGAGTGGCCTCAGAAAGCGCTGACACCGGTGAGTTCTTTGCCGATTACGAGTTCGTGAATAGTCTCGGTGCCCTCGTAGGTCACCACGCTCTCCAGGTTGAGCATGTGCCTGATGGGGCAATACTCGGCGCTGATGCCCGCACCGCCGAGGATGTCGCGCGCTTCCCTGGCGGCGTCCAGGGCCATCCGCACGTTGTTCCATTTCGCCATGGATACCTGGCTCGGGTGGAGATAGTTCTTGTCCTTCAGCCTTCCCAGGCGCAGGGACATCAGTTGCGCCGTGGTGATGCGGCGACTCATTTCCGCCAGTTTCCGCTGGATAGTCTGGGTGTGGGTCGTGGGTCTGCCGAAAAGCTTCCGGTCGCGGGCGTAGTCCAGCGCTTCCTGGAGGCAGGCCTGGGCCGCGCCTATGGCGCCCCAGGTGATGCCGTAGCGGGCCTGGGTCAGGCAGGACAGGGGCCCTTTGAGACCGATGACACCGGGAAGGAGATTGCCTTCCGGAACACGCACGTTGTCGAAAAACAAAGAAGAGGTCACCGACGCCCGAAGCGAGAATTTACGCTTGATTTCCGGCGCCTCGAAACCCGCCATGTCCTTCTCGACGATGAATCCGCGGATTCCCTCGTCGGTACGCGCCCAGACGACGGCAAGATCCGCGACGGAGCCGTTGGTGATCCACATTTTCGATCCGTTCAGGATCCAGTCATCACCATCCTTCTTCGCGTATGTCTTCATATTGCCCGGGTCGGAGCCGCCGTGAGCCTCCGTGAGCCCGAAACAGCCGATGGCCTCCCCGCGGGCCATTGCCGGGAGCCAGCGTTCCCGCTGTTCCTCCGTGCCGTACTCGAAAATGGGATACATGCAAAGGCTCGACTGGACCGAGACAAAGCTTCTGATACCGGAGTCGCCCCTCTCGAGCTCCTGGCAGATCAGCCCGTAGCAGACAGCGTTGAGGCCCGCGCACTCATAGCCCTCGATGGACGAGCCGAGCAGGCCGAGGGCGGCGAGCTCAGGAACGAGCTCCGCTGGAAAACGGTGCTCCTCGAAAGCCTCCCTGATAATGGGCAGGATCTTCTCGTCGGTGAATCGGGCCACGGTGTCCTGCACCATTTGCTCGTCTTCCGAGAGTTCACTGCGGACGTCGAAGAAATCCAGCGGGTCGATGGCAGACAAAGTCAGCTCCCGTGATCATGGGATCGGGCGGGGTGCCGGATCCGATACTCAAATTCTAGCGGTAATCGCATACCGGAGACAGGCAGTCATGCAGGCTGTGATAACTTAGCCGGGCGAACTGTGATGGTCCAGGAGGGGGAGAGCCCGATGCGGGTTTCATATCATCCGGACTACTTCGTCGAGCTGCCCCAGGGCCACCCGTTTCCGATGGCGAAGTTCCCGGGACTCTACGAAATCCTGCTGGCCGAAGGCGTGGTCGCACCAGGGGGGATCGTGCGTCCCAAAGAGGCGGACATGGATCTGCTTCGGCTGGTCCATACGGACGAATACCTCTGGAAACTCTCGACCGGGAACCTGTCGCGAACCGAGGAGCGGCGGGTGGGCATCCCCTGGTCGGAGGGCTTGTGGCGCAGATCGCGGCTGGCTGTCGCGGGCACCGTCAACGCCGGCCTGATGGCCCTGGAAGACGGTTGTGCAGGCAACCTGGCAGGCGGTACCCACCACGCGTTCCCGGATCACGGCCAGGGATTCTGCGTTCTGAACGACGTGGCCATCTGCGTGCGGCATTTACGCCGACTCGGCCGGATTCGAAGAGCGCTGGTGGTCGATCTGGACGTGCACCAGGGTAACGGGACCGCCGCTATCTTCCACAACGATCCGGAGGCGTACACTTTCTCCATCCACGGCGAGAAGAATTTCCCGGCGCGAAAAACCCGCTCCACCCTCGATATCGGTCTGCCCTGCGGGACGGGGGATGACCGCTATATGGAAGTTCTCCGCGAGGCGCTAACCCGGGCCATCGCGGAATCCGGACCGGATTGCGTGTTCTATCTTGCCGGCGTCGATCCCGCAGAGGGAGATCGTTACGGCCGCATGCGGCTCACGCGGGACGGGCTCGAGCGACGGGACCGGTTTGTGCTGGAAACGGTGCGCGACGCCGGTCTGCCCATTGTTCTGCTGCTCTCCGGCGGCTATGCGGCGACGCCCGTACACACTGCCGAACTGCACGCTATCGTTTTCCGGCAGGCGAAAAAGGTCTTCCTGGCCCACCGGTCCCGGGCGGCGACAGGATGAGGATAAAGCCATGAAGATTCCCGAAATTCTACTGATCGAGTCAGAACACAAGCCGGGCAGCCTGGCGCGAATCCTCAGCGTCCTCGGAGACGCCGGTCTCGTGGTGGAACATCTTGCCGCCGTGCGACGTGAACAGGGCCGAACCGTCTGGGAGATCACGGTCGACATGGACGAGGAGGCGGACTGGGGGGTCTTCGACCGGGTTGACGCTTTGCCGAATGCGCGCGTGCTCGGCAAGTCTGATCGTGTGTTCAATCGTCATCGGGGCGGCAAGATCCGGACCGTGTCCAGCCAGGAAATTGCCAGCCAGCAGATCCTGCGGGATCTGTATACGCCAGGGGTCGCCAGGGTCTGCCTTGCCATTCGCGACGATCCCGAGAAGGCCTGGGACTTCACCAATATCGGCAATACGGTTGCCATCGTGACCGACGGTTCTGCCGTGCTCGGGCTCGGCAATATCGGCCCGTTGCCCGGGTTACCGGTCATGGAGGGCAAGGCGGCCCTGTTCGCCACCCTGGCAGGTATCAGCGGCGTCCCGATTCTCGTGGACGCCAAGGATCCCGCGTCGATCATCGAGACCGTCGTTGCCATCGCTCCGTCTTTCGGGGCCATCCAGCTGGAGGATATCGGCGCACCGGCATGTTTTCAGGTGGAGAGTGAACTGACGGCGCGTCTCGACAAGCCCGTGCTTCACGACGACCAGCACGGCACTGCCGTCGTGACGCTGGCGGCGGTCCGGAATGCGGGACGGATCTCGGGACAGCGGCTGTCCCAGAGTCTGGTCGGTCAGGTCGGCCTGGGAGCGGCGGGTTACGGTATCGCCAGGCTTTTGTTCGCCCGGGGCGCCAGCCGGATTCTCGGGGCCGATCTGGATCCGTCCGCCGTTGCCCGGTTCGAGGAGCTGGGCGGGGAGGCGTCAAACCTGGAGCGGATCATGGCCGAAGCCGAGATCGTCATCGCTACCACCGGGGTCCGGGGCCTGATCAAGCCCGAGATGGTTCGGCCGGGGCAGGTTATCCTGGCTTTGACCAATCCGGATCCGGAAATCGAGCCGGCGACGGCCCGCGACGCCGGCGCCGTGTTCGCGGCAGACGGCAAGAGCATTAACAACGTGCTCGGGTTTCCCGGTCTGTTCCGGGGTGCCCTGGATGCCCGGGCCCGACGTTTCACCGACGCCATGCTGCTGGCCGCCGCCGAAGCCATCGCGGATACTGCCGACGAGAGCGATCTGGTTCCGGAT
>JASFOT010000030.1:0-10611 GCA_050116375.1 Gammaproteobacteria bacterium
ATAGTTACGGCCGCCGTTTACCGGGGCTTCGATCAAGAGCTTCGCCGAAGCTAACCCCATCAATTAACCTTCCGGCACCGGGCAGGCGTCACACCCTATACGTCCACTTTCGTGTTTGCAGAGTGCTGTGTTTTTAGTAAACAGTCGCAGCCACCTGGTCACTGCGGCCCCCAACAGCTCGAAGAGTAAATCTCGTCACCGTCAAGGGCGTACCTTCTCCCGAAGTTACGGTACCAATTTGCCTAGTTCCTTCACCCGAGTTATCTCAAGCGCCTTAGGATTCTCTCCTCACCCACCTGTGTCGGTTTACGGTACGGTCACTCATTACCTGAAGCTTAGAGGCTTTTCCTGGAAGCATGGCATTGACCACTTCGCTCCTCTTGGGAACTCGTCATCACGTCTCAGGATTGTGCTCCCGGATTTGCCTAAGAGCACTCCCTACACGCTTAAACCGGGACAACCATCGCCCGGCTGGTCTAGCCTTCTCCGTCCCCCCATCGCAGTAATGAGCGGTGCAGGAATTTTGACCTGCTTCCCATCGACTACACCTTTCGGTCTCGCCTTAGGGGCCGACTCACCCTACGCCGATTAGCGTTGCGTAGGAAACCTTGGGTTTTCGGCGTGCGGGTTTTTCACCCGCATTATCGTTACTCATGTCAGCATTCGCACTTCCGATACCTCCAGCATGCCTCACAGCACACCTTCGCAGGCCTACGGAACGCTCCTCTACCATGCATACGCTTCCTTTAGCTCACTCCTGTTCATGGCTCGATACGACCCGAACGCCAGAGGCGCTCTCCCTGCACGCCTGAAACGTGCCTTGGATCGTATCTGCAGCTGAATGAACTAAAGTGAAGCGTATGCATCCGCAGCTTCGGTACATGACTTAGCCCCGGTAAATCTTCCGCGCGGGCCGACTAGACCAGTGAGCTATTACGCTTTCTTTAAAGGGTGGCTGCTTCTAAGCCAACCTCCTGGCTGTCTATGCCTTCCCACATCGTTTCCCACTTAGTCATGATTTTGGGACCTTAGCTGGCGGTCTGGGTTGTTTCCCTTTCCACGACGGACGTTAGCACCCGCCGTGTGTCTCCCGTGATTGCACTTCTCGGTATTCGGAGTTTGCATCGGTTTGGTAAGCCGGGATGGCCCCCTAGCCGAAACAGTGCTCTACCCCCGAGAGTGAAACACGAGGCGCTACCTAAATAGCTTTCGAGGAGAACCAGCTATCTCCGAGCTTGATTAGCCTTTCACTCCGATCCACAGCTCATCCGATAATTTTTCAACATTACCCGGTTCGGGCCTCCAGCAGGTTTTACCCTACCTTCACCCTGGCCATGGATAGATCGCCCGGTTTCGGGTCTACTCCCAGCTACTGAATCGCCCTATTCGGACTCGGTTTCCCTACGCCTCCCCTATCCGGTTAAGCTTGCAACTGAAAGTAACTCGCTGACCCATTATACAAAAGGTACGCAGTCACCCGGCCGTAGCCAGGCTCCCACTGCTTGTACGCATACGGTTTCAGGTTCTATTTCACTCCCCTCTCCGGGGTTCTTTTCGCCTTTCCCTCACGGTACTGGTTCACTATCGGTCGGTAGGGAGTATTTAGCCTTGGAGGATGGTCCCCCCATATTCAGACAAGATAACACGTGTCCCGTCCTACTCTTCGTTACCCATCAGCTTCACTTTTCGGATACAGGGCTATCACCTTCTGTGGCCGAACTTTCCAGATCGTTTTCCTAAGATTCACTGAATTACGGTAACTGGGCTGGTCCCCGTTCGCTCGTCGCTACTGAGGGAATCTCGGTTGATTTCTGTTCCTCCGGGTACTTAGATATTTCAGTTCCCCGGGTTTGCCTCCACTGCCCTATGTATTCAGGCAGGGATACCGCCGAAGCGGTGGGTTTCCCCATTCGGAAATCCCCGGATCAAAGCCTGTTTGCTGGCTCCCCGAGGCTTATCGCAAGCTACAACGTCCTTCATCGCCTCCTACCGCCTAGGCATCCACCATATGCGCTTAATCACTTGACCATATAACCTCAAACAGTCTGCCTCTAACTTGGTCTCTCGCCCGATTGCCACGTTGCGAAACTCGTTCGTTCGGTCACGTACCAACGTACGCTCCCTCTCTCGCTCGTCTCGCGCCTTGCACTCGAACAAGATCCCTGCGCTAGACGCGCGTCGATCGTGCTCGATCGCAAGAATGGCGATCGTACAATTAACTGCGTTAGTTCCCGGATCCACTCTTCCCGCGGGGATAACAAGTGCGGTCGAAGTCATTCCTTCGTCATTCTGCTCGACTACCGTTAGTCGCGACGGACCGCCTGGGCGGTCAGCCAGAGGAATATGGCGCTGGTCTCGCGAACGCAACAAGCAACAAACAGATCCTGATGATAACCATCAATCTCGTGTCTATCGCTAGACGCCAAATGCAGTTTTCCTGATTGTTAAAGAACTTCGCAGCGGAGCGATTTTGCCCCGACACGCGAGCCACGAATATGCACCGTCCGGTGCGCATTCGTGGATGGCGTGTCCGAAAGTCTGGTGGAGCCAGGCGGGATCGAACCGCCGACCTCCTGCTTGCAAAGCAGGCGCTCTCCCAGCTGAGCTATGGCCCCGAGGCTTGACCCAGTCCCGCCGTCTCTCCGCCTGAAGCTTGCGGCCCGCGGCCGCTTTGCCGGCTGCAGTAGATGAGCGCGGACTCGCGACTCTGCTGTAGCCGAACTTGCTAGGGCACATCTACAACAGCGTGAAAGTGGTGGGTCTGGGAAGATTTGAACTTCCGACCTCACCCTTATCAGGGGTGCGCTCTAACCAACTGAGCTACAGACCCGGGGCCGGCATGCGGAAGCCGGGCCATGCCGGGCTTCCCTCTCTGAACCAGGTAACTTGTATGGGGGCTCGCACCGCGCCCTTGAACGCGGTTCTCTTTAAAGGAGGTGATCCAGCCGCACGTTCCCGTACGGCTACCTTGTTACGACTTCACCCCAGTCATTGGCCACACCGTGGTAAGCGCCCTCCCGAAGGTTAGGCTACCTACTTCTGGTGCAACCAACTTCCATGGTGTGACGGGCGGTGTGTACAAGACCCGGGAACGTATTCACCGCGACAATGCTGATTCGCGATTACTAGCGATTCCGACTTCACGGAGTCGAGTTGCAGACTCCGATCCGGACTACGACCGGCTTTCTGGGATTGGCTCCCCCTTGCGGGTTGGCAACCCTCTGTACCGGCCATTGTAGCACGTGTGTAGCCCTGCCCATAAGGGCCATGATGACTTGACGTCGTCCCCGCCTTCCTCCAGCTTGTCGCTGGCAGTCTCCCTAGAGTTCCCGGCCGAACCGCTGGCAACTAGGGACAAGGGTTGCGCTCGTTGCGGGACTTAACCCAACATCTCACGACACGAGCTGACGACAGCCATGCAGCACCTGTCACTCGGTTCCCGAAGGCACCAAGTCATCTCTGACAAGTTCCGAGGATGTCAAGGGCAGGTAAGGTTCTTCGCGTTGCATCGAATTAAACCACATGCTCCACCGCTTGTGCGGGTCCCCGTCAATTCCTTTGAGTTTTACCGTTGCCGGCGTACTCCCCAGGCGGAGAACTTAATGCGTTAGCTGCGACACCGAAAGGCCAAACCCTCCCGACATCTAGTTCTCATCGTTTACGGCGTGGACTACCAGGGTATCTAATCCTGTTTGCTCCCCACGCTTTCGCACCTCAGCGTCAGTATTGGGCCAGGAAGTCGCCTTCGCCACTGGTGTTCCTTCCGATATCTACGCATTTCACCGCTACACCGGAAATTCCACTTCCCTCTCCCATACTCGAGCTCGGCAGTATCGAATGCAATTCCCAGGTTAAGCCCGGGGCTTTCACATCCGACTGACCAAGCCGCCTACGCGCGCTTTACGCCCAGTAATTCCGATTAACGCTCGCACCCTCCGTATTACCGCGGCTGCTGGCACGGAGTTAGCCGGTGCTTCTTCTGCAGGTAACGTCAAGACACGGGGGTATTATCCCCGAGCTTTTCTTCCCTGCTGAAAGTGCTTTACAACCCGCAGGCCTTCTTCACACACGCGGCATTGCTGGATCAGGCTTTCGCCCATTGTCCAATATTCCCCACTGCTGCCTCCCGTAGGAGTCCGGACCGTGTCTCAGTTCCGGTGTGACTGATCGTCCTCTCAGACCAGTTACGGATCGTCGCCTTGGTGAGCTATTACCTCACCAACTAGCTAATCCGACGCGGGCTCATCCAATAGCGCGAGGTCCGAAGATCCCCCGCTTTCCTCCGTAGAGCGTATGCGGTATTAGCCCGAGTTTCCTCGGGTTGTCCCCCACTACTGGGCAGATTCCCACGCGTTACTCACCCGTCCGCCACTCGCCGCCAGGGAGCAAGCTCCCCGCGCTGCCGTTCGACTTGCATGTGTTAGGCATGCCGCCAGCGTTCAATCTGAGCCAGGATCAAACTCTTCAGTTCAAAGGTTTGAGCTGTCAAGCGATCCAACGTACGTCTCAATTAAGAGCTGACTGTTGGTAGCTCGACACAGATGTTGCGTCCGCAAGCATCGGTGCGAGCACCCACACAAATTACCTGATTCGATTGTTAAAGAGCGCACCCGGACACTTGCCGGGCAGACCGACAATTGTAACCTACGTTGCCCCACTGTCAACACCCGCCGGAGCAGAATTTCCGGTGGGAAGCGAAGGTTGTCGGGAGTTACCCGAGCCGGAGGAGCGGCGCATTATAAAGACTCGCCGCATTGCGTCAACAGTTTCCGAAGATCGGCCGTTTGCCGCCGCGTTCGCAGACGCAAACGGCGTCCGGCTGCGCCACTTTTTGTCCCGATCCAGCCCGTTTGTGCCCCGAGTCCTGCACCCGGACGCCATCCTGCCTGACGACGATAAAGGCTTCCGAAGGAGGGCCCTTGTCATGAAGAGAAACTCAGGCGTTATCGGTGGACCGGCGGCAGCCGCGGTACTCGGGCTGTTTCTGGCAGCCGGAATGACTCTGGCGGCCGGCCTTCTGGGCGACGCCGCAGAGGGCCTGCTTGCATCCAGGCGGGTCGTGACCGTCAACGGATTCGCGGAGAGGGAGGTGGCGGCGGACCTGGCCGTTTGGCCGATCGCCCACTCGGTTTCGGGAGATACCCTGGCGGAGGTTCAGGAGCAGATTGCGGACAGCGGCGCGCTGATACGCGATTTCCTGGATCAGCAGGGCTTTGATGCCCACGAGATCTCCGATTCCGTACCCCGCATCATCGACTATCAGACCCAGCTTCCGGGCCTCCCGAATCCGCCACCCAAACGGTACACGGCGGAAAGCACTGTCACCCTCAGAACCCGGAACATCGACAGCATGAAGGCGGCGATGCAGGCCGCTTCCCGGCTGGTGGGCCGCGGCATCGCCCTGACAAGGAGTTACGAGGCAACTCCCAGATTCATGTTCACCGGCCTGGACGCACTCAAGCCGCAGATGATCGCCGAGGCAACGGTGGATGCCCGCCGGGCCGCGCAGCAGTTCGCTCAGGACTCGCAGAGCCGGGTAGGCGCTATAAGAACAGCCCGGCAGGGCTATTTCTCGATCAGCGACCTGGATGCCTTCAGCCCGGAACGCAAGACTGTCCGTGTCGTCACCACCGTGGAGTACTTCCTCGTGGATTGACCTCGATCAGTTGTGTCCCGACGAACGGCGGCTAGAATTTTGGCCTCGCTGGCAACGGACAGACAAAATGGCGAACAGGGCAGAGAGCGGGGCCGATTCCAGCATTCTCGTCTGGGATCTTCCAACGCGGCTTTTCCACTGGCTGCTCGTCGGCACGCTCGCGGGCGGCTGGCTCACGCACGAGATGGGCCTGGAGTGGACCGAACTCCATATGTGGTCGGGATACGCGGCGCTGGGTCTCGTCATTTTCAGGGTCATGTGGGGATTCGTGGGCCCGACCCACGCCCGGTTCACATCTTTCCTGGCGAGCCCTTCCCGCACCCGGAATTACGCCCGCCACTGGCTTACCGGAGACGCACCCACGTACACCGGTCACAATCCTCTTGGTGGCTGGGCGATCGTGCTAATGCTCGCCCTGGTTCTGGTTCAGGCGGTCAGCGGGCTTTTCAACAGCGACGACATTATGTACGCCGGCCCGTGGCAGGGCAGCGTCTCCACCGAAACAGCGGAACTGATGAGCGAAATCCACGCCGTGAATTTCGATATTCTCCTGCTCGTCGTAGCGCTGCACCTGGCAGCCATCGCCAGCTACTGGGTGCGATGGCGGGTGAATCTGCTCCGCCCCATGCTTAACGGGCGCAAGCCACTTCACATGGCCGATCCCGACCATGCCATCACCGGCCAGCGACTGCTGGTGGGGGTGATTGTCGCCGGACTGGCCGCTACGATTGTCTGGGCAATCGTGGCCTCGGCCCCCACCCCCACGGTAGACGATTTTTTCTGAACTCAGTCCTCTTCCCGGAATCGATCGTGACAGGCCTTGCAGGCCTGGCCCATTTCCAGGAAGGCCGCCTGTGCGACGCTGAAATCCCCCGTACGGGCCGCTGTCTCCGCCGCCCGGGCCTTGTCCCGAGCTTCGTCGGCCAGCCGATTGAAGTCGTCGCGCTCATCCCAGATCACGTCCAGGGCCTCGGTCTCGAGCACCGCGTCCCGGGTATCCGGCGCAAATGCGTCCGGCAGCATGTCCAGCATGAAAGCAATTCGGTCTGCCCGCTTGGCGAATTCATCGGCGTCGTAGGGAATATTCTTCTTGGCCATGGCCGCCATGGGCCCCGTGTTCCAGCCCACGACCTCCAGGACTGCCTGACGAACCTCGGTGACCTTCTCAGCCTGCTCCTGGTCCATGGCCATGACCGCCGTGGACCCCAGTGCCATCAGGACTATTACCGCTTTACGAAACATTAACTTCTCCTTAGTTTTCAGGGCCGGCGCCAGCCAGCCGTCCGATTTCCGTCTGCGCCACGTCTTTCAGTCGATCCATACACGCGCGATCCGCCGCTTGCCGACCTGCACCACGTAATCGCGACCGGCTTTCAGCTGGAGGGCCCGATCCTCGACCCGCTGATCATCGACCCGAACGGCGCCCTGCTTGATCATTCTGAAGGCCTCCGAATTGCTGGCGGAGAGCCCCGCGGCAGTCAACACCTCGCCAATCAGCGCGCCCCCCTGCCCCGCACTGATGCGGGTTTCGGGAATCTCCGAAGGCAGCTTGCCCTTCTGGAACCGGGCGATGAACTCCTGCTGCGCGCGCCGGGCCGCATCGTCATCATGAAACCGGGCCACGATCTCGAGTGCGAGTTCGAACTTCACATCCCTGGGGTTTCGACCCTCCCCGACCTCCCGTTTCAGGCTCCCGATCTCTGCGGCCGGCCGGAAGCTCAGAAGCTCGAAGTATCGCCACATGAGGTCGTCCGATATGGACATGAGCTTCCCGAACATCTCGCCAGGGGGCTCGGTGATGCCCACGTAGTTACCAAGGGATTTCGACATTTTCTGGACGCCGTCGAGTCCTTCCAGGAGCGGCATGGTCAGGACCACCTGCGGGGGCTGACCGTAGGCCTGTTGCAGCTGCCGGCCGACGAGCAGATTGAATTTCTGATCCGTTCCGCCCAGTTCCACGTCCGCCTCCATGGCAACGGAATCATATCCCTGCACCAGGGGATAGAGGAACTCGTGGATGGCGATGGGCTGACCACTCGCATGCCGCTTGCTGAAGTCATCCCTTTCCAGCATGCGGGCAACCGTGTGTTTGGCCGCCAGCTGGATGAGTCCGGCTGCATCCATGCCACTCATCCAGCTCGAGTTGAACATTACCAGGGTCTTTTCAGGATCGAGGATCTTGAAAATCTGCTCCTCGTAAGTCCGGGCATTCTCGATCACGTCGTCCCGACTGAGAGGAGGGCGCGTCGCGTTCTTGCCGGACGGATCGCCGATCATTCCCGTGAAATCGCCGATGAGGAAAATGACCTCGTGGCCGAACTCCTGGAACTGCCGCATCTTGTTGATCAGGACCGTATGGCCAATGTGAAGGTCGGGCGCCGTCGGGTCGAATCCGGCCTTGACCCGCAGGCACTCGCCTGCCTCGAGGCGCTGGACAAGCTCCGATTCCACCAGGATTTCGTCGGCGCCTCTTTTAAGTTCTTCCATTTGCTCCTTAACGGAAGCCATTGGTTCTCCTGACAATAAAACCGCCCGGATGGGCGGCCTTTCGATTGACCGACCGGATGTCTCCAGCTACCTTATGCACAATTTTGCAGGGAATCAGCAGATGGGTCGAGTCAGCAGCCAGCTCAGGCACGACTACAAGCCGGGAAGATCGCTGTCGGACCGCAAGATTCCGCGTCTCCGCCTCTTTCTGGTGCCTGCCATCCTGCTTCTCGGCACCGTTCTGCTCATCTCTTTAAACGACGCCGGCGGCACGCTGCATTCCCCGAAAGCCGTCTCCTCCGGCGGGCCCTTCGGTGGAATCCAGACCCTGGAAGTCGCGCTGCCGCGCAAGGCATCCGGAGAACTGTCCTCGATTCAGCCGGACACGGAAGTTCAGGGGCCGGTGGAACATGATATTGGCCATGAAACTGCCGGCGCCCCGGAAGAAACCGACCCGGGCGAGGCACCGGAGGCCTCCGCACTTCCGGAAGGCGAAACGCTGGCGCTGCGCATCAAGCCGGGAGACACTCTTGACCGGCTGTTCCGCCGACAGGGGCTCAGCCTGGCCGACCTGGCGACGATGCTGGAGGTAAAGGAAGCGCGGAATGCGCTGGCCGTCATCAAGCCCGGCGATGAAATTCAGGTGGTGCACAACGGCCCGAAGGTGCTGGCCCTCACGCGCGAACTCAGCGAGGAGCTGACCATACGCGTGCTGCGGGATGGTGATGCCTTCAGCGTGGATTTCCTTGCCGATCCGGTAGAACGCCGAATCGCCCACGCCCGGGGCCAAATAAAGACGTCCCTTTTCGAGGCCGGGTCAGATGCCGGGATGTCCGATACGCTGATCATGAACCTGGCGGGCGTGTTCGCATGGGATGTGGATTTCGCCCTGGAAATCCGCGAAGGAGACAGCTTCTCCCTCGTGTACGAGGAAGTCTGGCAGGACGAGCGTCGGTTGCGGGACGGCGATGTGCTGGCGGCGGAATTCATCAACCAGGGGCGAGTCTACCGGGCAGTTCGTTACCGCGACCCCAACGGGAAAGTCGATTATTACACCCCGGAGGGTCTGAGCGTACGCAAGGCGTTCCTTAGGGCGCCACTGGATTTCAATCGCGTCAGCTCCAACTTCAATCCGAATCGGCTGCATCCGATTCTCAAGACCAAACGCCCGCACAAGGGCGTGGACTACGCCGCGCCCAAGGGCACGCCGGTGAAGGCTGCCGGTGACGGTCGAGTCATATTCCGGGGACGGAACGGAGGGTATGGCAACTGCGTGATCATCCAGCACGGCGGCAATATCACGACTCTTTATGCCCACCTCTCCAAGTTCGCCGGCTCCGCCAGGAAAGGTTCCCGTGTATCCCAGGGGCAGACTATCGGTTATGTCGGCGCTACCGGGCTGGCCACTGCCCCGCACCTTCACTACGAATACCGGCTGAACGGGGTCCACCGCAATCCGCGGACAGTACCCTTGCCGGAAGCCGCTCCGGTGGCGGCCGAGTACCGGGACGACTTTCTCCAGGCAGCCCGGCCCCTGTTGGCACAGCTCGACGCCATCACGCCCACCCGTCTGGCGCGGGCGGACTGACAAAGACCGGCTGGTCCCTCCTCATGCCGAGGGAAACGACGCCTTGAGTGAGCTATACATCGGACTCATCTCGGGCACCTCCATGGATGCGATCGATGCGGTTCTCGTCGAGATCGGGCATGGAACCTGCCGGATCAGGGCGACACACTCACAATCGATTTCCGCGGAAGCCCGGAAGAAGCTGCGCGCCGTTGTCGGGCATCCGGAAAGGGTGCCTTTGGAGAAACTCGGGGAACTGGATACCCTGCTCGGCCGGGATTTCGCGGCAGCGGCCAACGAACTGATCCGGCTGTCCGGCGAAGATCGACAGGCCATCCGCGCAATCGGCAGCCATGGCCAGACCGTCTTTCATTCCCCCCGCGGCCCTGCTCCCTTCACCATGCAGCTGGGTGATGCCAACCTGATCGCCGAGCAGACCGGTCTTACGACGGTCGCCGATTTCAGGCGTCGCGATCTGGCTGCCGGCGGTGAAGGAGCGCCGCTGGTCCCGGCATTCCACGAGGCCGTCTTCGGTGATGCGGCCGAATCCCGGGCTGTCTGCAATATAGGCGGAATCGCAAACCTGAGCCTGCTGGTTCCCGGCAAACCCGTGAGCGGGTTCGATACGGGACCCGGAAATGCGTTGATGGACGCCTGGATCCGGCTTCAGCTTGGAGGTGAGTTCGACGAAAACGGCCACTGGGCCGCCACTGCGGAACCCGACAATAATCTGCTCACGGCGCTCCTGGACTACGAATATTTCCACAGATCACCGCCCAAGAGTACGGGCGTTGAAGAGTTCAATCTGGCCTGGCTGCAGAGACATCTTGAGGAAATTCCGGATGCGCCGGCGCCTGCCGCGGTTCAGTCGACCCTGTGTCAGCTGACGGCGGAAACCATT
>JASFOT010000031.1:0-10493 GCA_050116375.1 Gammaproteobacteria bacterium
TCAGTCCTTCGAGAAGACTCTGGAAATCCGCCACCCTGCTCTCCAGCACTTATTGGCCTATAAAGATATCTTTATATGTTGAATTTTTCTAGCCAACCAGGTTTTCCGGTGCGGCCAGTCCGGAAAATCAGTGGAGGATGGGCGTTACATCAGAATTGGGTTCGGTACCGAAAATGGCGGCGGCCTCCCCCGGATCAAATCGATAGCTGGCATTGCAAAACTCGCATCGGACTTCAACCTGTCCGGTTTCTGCCAGCAGCCGGGTAATTTCTTCCTGGCCCAGCAGCCTCAGGGTCGACTCGACTCGGCCACGCCCGCAGGAACAGTGAAAGTCGATATCTCCGGGCTCGAACAGTCGCAAATCGTCCGCGCTGAAGAGCCTGCGAAGAATCTCCTCGTCGTGCAGATCGGCGAGCTCGTCCCCCGAGAGCGTATCCGCCAGTGCCTGAACATGCTGCCACGCCGCTTCCGCCTGGTCGCCCCAGGCTTCCGGCACCCGCTGTAACAGCATGCCGGCGGCGCCGCGGGCGTCGCTGGACAACCACAAACGGGTCGGTACCTGGACCGACTGCCTGAAATAAGTCTCCAGGGATTCCGCCAGACTGTCTCCCGCGATGGGAACGATCCCCTGATATCGCTGACGGCCGGGGCCGCTCTCGATGGTGATAGCCATCCTGCCCGAACCGGCCAGCTCTCGCAGACCGGCGCCGGAAATCTCGCCCCGCCATTTCGCCAGACCTCGCACTTCCCTTCTGTGACTGCACTGAACCACGAGCAGGTGCATGGGACCTTCGCCCCGCAGCTGAAGAGTCAGCTGCCCGTCAAACTTGAGACATGACGCCAGCAGTACGCTCGCGGCAAGGGCCTCACCGAGAATCGCGCGGATTTCGCCCGGGTACTCGGCATTGTCGAGCACCTTGCGCCAGGCCTCGTCCAGGTGCACGAGCTCCCCTCGAACCGGAAGATGCTCGAACACGAATTTCCTCAGGCAATCCGAATCGTGCAAGCGTCAATTACTCCGAAAGGCTTTTGCGCAACAGCTCGTTGACCTGCGCGGGATTGGCTTTTCCGCGGGTGGCTTTCATCACCTGGCCCACAAAGAAACCGAAGAGCTTGTCTTTTCCCGAGCGGTATTGTTCCAGCTGGCCGGGATTGTCTTCGAGAACCTGATCGATCACCGCCTGGATAGCGGCTGTATCGGTGATCTGCTTGAGCCCGCGGCTGTCGATCACGTCGTCCGCGGCTCCCTCCCCGGCCCACATCGCCTCGAATACCTCCTTCGCAATCTTGCCCGAGATCGTCTGGTCCTCGATTCGCAGCAGAAGCTGCGCCAGTGCGCCCGCATCCACCGGGCTGCTCTCGATCTCGATGGATTCCTTGTTGAGAGCGGCCGCCAGTTCCCCCATCACCCAGTTGGCCGCCAGCTTGGGATCGCTGACTGCCTTCGCCACGACCTCGAAGTAATCGGCGACAGGCCGCGTGGCCGTCAGCACCCCCGCGTCGTAGTCGGACAGGCCGTACCGATCGACGAAACGCTCGCGCTTCTCCCACGGCAATTCCGGCATGGCGGACCGGGCGGCCTCAAGAATGTGCTGCTCGATGACCAGTGGCAGCAGGTCCGGATCGGGAAAATAGCGGTAATCGTTCGCCTCCTCCTTGCTCCGCATGGGCCGGGTCTCGTCCTTCGTGGAATCGTAGAGACGGGTCTCCTGGACCACGCTTCCGCCTGACTCGATGATGTCGATCTGGCGCTCTGCCTCGTAGTTGATGGCCCGCTCGATGAACCGGAAGGAGTTCAGGTTCTTCACTTCCGCGCGAGTACCGAACTCATGGCGGCCTGCGGGCCGGACCGAGACATTGGCGTCGCAGCGCAGCGAACCTTCCTGCATGTTGCCGTCGCAGATGTCCAGGTAGCGGACCAGCTGGTGTATCAGCTTCATATAGGCCACGGCCTCGCGGGCGGAGCGGAGATCAGGCTCTGAAACGATCTCCAGCAGCGGCGTTCCGGCCCTGTTGAGATCAATCCCCGAGAGACCCTGGAAATCCTCGTGCAGCGACTTGCCCGCGTCTTCCTCCAGGTGCGCCCGGGTGATACCGATCCGTTTCCTCGACCCGTCATCCAGCACCACATCCACCCAGCCGTCATGCACTACCGGCAGTTCGTACTGGCTTATCTGGTAGCCCTTGGGCAGGTCCGGATAGAAGTAATTCTTGCGGGCGAAAATGGATCGCGGCGCAATGGTCGAATGGGTGGCGAGGCCGAATCGAACAGCCATATTGACCGCCTCCCGGTTGAGCACGGGCAGCACCCCCGGATAGCCGAGGTCGACCAGGCAAGCCTGCGTGTTGGGTTCGGCCCCGAAAGCGGTGGAGGCTCCGGAAAAGATCTTGCTGCGGGTTCGGAGCTGCGCGTGGATCTCCAGGCCGATGACGACTTCCCATTCCATTCTCGACAATACCTCCGTCGTCCTCTCGCAGGCTCAGGCCGGATCCCCGGCCGGCATGCGCCGATGCCAGTCAGTTTCTTTCTGGAACATGTGCGCCGCCCCCAGAAGACGGGCCTCCTGAAAATGATCGGCAATCAATTGCAGGCCCACAGGAAGACCGTCCACGAACCCGCATGGCACGGACATGCCCGGTAGCCCTGCCAGATTGACGCCGATGGTGTAGATATCGTTCAGATACATGGTCACCGGGTCGTCCATCTTGGCGCCGATCTCGAAGGCCGGGGTAGGAGTCGTCGGACCGGCAATGATATCGACCTCGGTAAAAGCCCTGCGGAAATCCTCGGCGATGAGCTGCCTGACCCGCTGGGCCTTCAGATAGTAGGCGTCATAGTATCCCGCGGAGAGCACGTAGGTGCCGGTCATGATCCGGCGCTTGACCTCCGCGCCGAACCCCTCTCCCCGGCTGCGTCTGTAGAGATCGGCCAGGTCTTTCGGATCATCGGCCCGATACCCGAAGCGGATTCCATCGTATCTTGACAGGTTGGAAGAGCATTCGGCGGGGGCCACCACATAATACGTGGGTACGGACAGCGCGAGATTCGGAAGGCTTATGGACTTCACCTCCGCCCCGAGACCGCGATAGACCTCGATCGCGGTCTCGATGGCCGCGGCGTTTCCGCCGTCGAGACCGTCGTCGAAGAACTCTTCCACCAGCCCGAGACGAACGCCGTCGAGCGGCGCCTCCAGCTTCGCGCTGTAGGCCTCGACCGGGGCATCGACGCTGGTGGAGTCGCGGGGATCATGCCCCGCCATCACTTCGAGAAGCAGCGCCGCGTCCTGGGCGCTGATCGTGATCGTGCCCGCCTGGTCCAGGCTGGAGGCAAAGGCGATCATGCCGTAACGGGACACCCGTCCATAGGTCGGCTTGAGACCCGTGGTGCCGGTCAGGGCGGCGGGCTGGCGGATAGACCCGCCGGTATCCGTGCCGGTAGCCGCGGGGGCAAGCCGGGCCGCCACGGCAGCGGCGGAGCCGCCGGACGAGCCGCCGGGCACCTTGTCACGGTCCCAGGGGTTGCGAACGGGCCCGTACCAGCTGGTCTCGTTGGACGATCCCATGGCAAATTCGTCCATATTGGTTTTGCCAAGCATCACCGTCCCCGCCGCCCGAAGCTTTTCGACAACGGTGGCGTCATAGGGAGAAACGAAATTGTCGAGCATCCTCGAGCCACAGCTGGTTCGCACCCCCTCGGTGCAGAAGATGTCCTTGTGCGCTATCGGAACTCCTGTCAACGGGCCGGCCTCACCGGCGGCCCGGGCGCGGTCCGCGGCCCGCGCCGACTCCAGCGCCTGCTCCGCCGTGACCGTCACGAAAGCATTGAGTCTCGAATCCAGGCTCTCGATACGCTCCAGGAAGTGCCGCGTCAGCTCTTCGCTGCTGGCGTCTCCGTTACGCAGTAGCTCGGCGAGTTCTGCCAGTGTTCTCGTATGCATCTGGGAATCCTGTGTCGCTTCCCCGCCCGGCCCGTGGAGCGGAGAAAGGCAGCCGTGCGGCTAGTTCACTCGATCACTTTCGGTACCAGGTAAAGGCCGGCCTCCACTCGGGAAGCGTTTTCCTGGAAGCGGTCACGCCGGTCCTTCTCGGTGACCTCGTCAGCCCTCAGGGGCTGGCTCATATTGAGCGGATGAGCCATCGGTTCGACGTGATCTGTGCTGGCGTTCTCCAGCTGATCGACGAAATCGATGATTCTGGACAGATTGCCCACATAGGCGGGGATTTCGTCCTCGGTAATCTCAAGGCGGGCGAGACTGGCGATATTCTCGACCTGGCTTCTCGTCAAGGCCATGCCGTTCTCCTGGGTCGGCAGCATGTTGGGCAAGCATCGAATAATACAACGCTGCTTGCCCGCAGTCGCCCCCGTTGATAGATTACGCGGCTTAATCATCCAGCCCCCCGACGGGTCTCCGAATCGATCATGCTCAAGAACCTCCGAGGTTATTTCTCCAACGACCTGTCCATCGACCTGGGCACGGCCAATACGCTGATCTACGTGCGCGGCAAGGGCATCGTTCTCAATGAGCCCTCGGTGGTCGCAATCCGCGAGGAAACCGCACGGGGCGGCCGGGCCGTCCAGGCTGTGGGTGCAGAAGCGAAAAACATGCTCGGCCGCACACCGGGAAATATCACCGCCATCCGTCCCCTCAAGGACGGCGTGATTGCCGATTTCACCGTCACGGAGAAGATGCTCCAGCACTTCATCAAGAAGGCCCACGGCAGCCGCTATTTCCGGCCGAGCCCCAGGGTTCTTGTCTGCGTGCCGTACGGATCGACCCAGGTGGAGCGCCGCGCAATCCGCGAGTCGGCGGAGGGCGCGGGGGCGCGCAAGGTTTACCTGATCGAGGAGCCGATGGCGGCCGCAATCGGGGCGGGCATGCCGGTACACGAAGCGCGTGGCTCGATGGTTCTGGATATCGGCGGCGGCACGTCGGAGGTCGCGGTGATCTCCCTGAACGGCATTGTTTACGCCGCTTCAGTCCGGATCGGCGGCGACCGCTTCGATGAAGCGATCATCAGTTATGTCCGCCGCAATTACGGCATCCTGGTCGGTGAGGCAACCGCCGAAAGGGTCAAGCACGAAATCGGTTCCGCCTACCCGGGAGAGGAAGTGCGGGAAATCTCCGTCAAGGGGCGCAACCTCTCGGAGGGCGTACCTCGCAGCTTTACCCTGAACAGCAACGAAATTCTCGAGGCCCTGCAGGAGCCGCTGCAGGGCATCGTGGGCGCCGTCAAAGCCGCACTGGAACAGACGCCCCCGGAACTCGGCGCCGACGTGGCGGAACGAGGTATTGTCCTGACCGGTGGCGGCGCCATGCTCCGGGACCTGGACAAACTGCTGATGGAAGAGACGGGCCTGCCCGTCGTGATCGCAGACGATCCCCTTACCTGCGTCGCCAGGGGAGGCGGCAAGGTGATCGAGTTGATGGATCAGCACGGTCCAGCCATGTTCGGGATGGAATGACCCGGACTGGCGCGATTCGGCTGCAGAGGCCAGAATAGGCCCCTGTCGCCGACCCTCCTGCCAGCGCCCAGGACTTGAGTTCGCTAGAACACACTGATCACAAGCCGATGTTCCTGCGCGGTCCCTCCCTGGGGGCCCGCCTCGTCCTGCTCGGCATCGTCTCGATTCTCCTCATGTACCTGGACCACCGGGAAAATCACCTGGACGCGGTGCGCAACGCCCTGTCCGTCGCGGTCTATCCGGTCCGGGTTGCGGTGGATCTGCCCTCGAGGGCGCTGGGCTGGATGGCGGAAGCGGTCACCGTTCGAAGCCGCCTGCTGGACGATAACCGCCGCCTGCGCGAGGAGAGACTGCAGTTTCTGGCGCGACTCCAGCGAATGGAGGCGCTGCAGGCCGAGAACACCCGGCTCCGAGCCCTGCTCGACTCGGCGCCACAGGTAGCGGACCGCGTGCTGGTAGCCAACATCCTGTCGGTGGATCTGGATCCGTTTCAGCACCGGCTCATCATCGACAAGGGCAGTTCCGACGGCGCCTACATCGGCCAGGCGATGCTCGACGCAGGTGGTATCGTGGGCCAGATCACCCGGGTCGAACCCTATTCCTCGGAAGCTATCCTGATCAGCGATCCGGGTCACGCGACGCCTGTCGAGATCAACCGCAATGGCCTGCGGACGATAGCGCTAGGCACCGGGGACAGCTCCCGTATCGTTTTGCCATACCTGCCCAACAACGCCGATATCGAGGCTGACGACCTGCTGGTGTCGTCAGGGCTCGGCGGGGCTTTTCCACCGGGATATCCGGTAGGACGGGTCTTACAGGTGGAGCGGGTGCCGGGGGAACCTTTCGCCGACGTTACGGCGGAGCCCACCGGAGCGCTGAACCGTGAGCGGGAGGTATTGCTGGTGTGGCATCGACCCGCCCGTGAGCGCGCACCGACCGAAGAAACACCCGCATCATCGTCCGGGGAAGCGGCAGGTGCCGATGAAACGGCGGCCCCCGGGGAGACGGAGCAACCCGCCGGACAGGCCGTGGAGGCGAACCAGTGAGGCGGCGGGCACGTTTCTGGCCGGTGGCGCTGGTGCTTGTCATCGCGCTCTCCCTGGAGGTGGCTCCCCTGCCGAGTTCCCTGGAGTACTGGCGCGCCCCCTGGGTGGCGCTGGCCGTTATCTACTGGTGCATGCGGCAGCCGGGACGCTACGGAGTCGGCGTCGCCTGGGTCATAGGCCTCGTTCTGGACGTTCTGAAGGGCAGTGTTCTGGGTGAACATGCCCTGATGCTGGCGGTGACTGCCTTCCTCACCGTCAAGTTCTGCCAGCGCCTGCGGGTTTTCCCCATCTGGCAGCAAACGGCAACGGTGTCAGCCATCGCCGCCGTTTATATCCTTATTGGCATGTGGATCGACGGAATCACGGGCGACATGGAGGGCGGTTTCCTCAGGCTCGCACCCATCCTTACCGCCGCCCTGGTCTGGCCGCCCGTCCACTGGATCGGCAACAGACTCATCGCGCCCATGGTAGAGGCCTGAGGGATGCTGCTCGCTCCTTCAAAACTGAAAGATCACTGGCGCGAGCAGCGACTGTTCCTCGTGCGATCCAGTGTCGGCGGCGGGTTGATGGTTCTGCTGACTCTGATCGTCATCGCCCGCCTGGTGGATCTCCAGGTATTTCGCTACGAGCACTTTAGCGACCTGTCCCTGGGCAACCGGGTCCGGATCGAGGCGCTGCCGCCAATCCGCGGCCTGGTTTATGACCGTAACGGCAACCTGCTCGCGGAGAACCTCCCGAGCTATCAGCTGGAGCTGATCCCGGAAGCTGTGTCCGATCTCGATTCCACCCTGGATCGTCTCATTGAACTGGATCTGGTGGACGAGGACGACCTGGACAGGATCCGGGAGGATATCCGACGCCAGCAGCGATTCCGACCAACGGCGCTCCGCTACCGGCTCACTGACGAGGAAGTGGCCCGATTTGCGGTCATCCGCCAGCATTTCCCGGGGGTGGACGTTCAGGCAAGGCTGATCCGGAATTATCCTTACGGCACCGTTGGCGTGCACGCGCTCGGCTATGTGGGGGCAGTGAGCCAGGCGGATCTGGAACGGCTCGACCCGGCGCAGTATTCCGGAACGACGCATACCGGCAAGATCGGGGTCGAGCGTGCGGAGGAAAGCGCTCTCCATGGTTCCGTCGGTTTCCGGCAGGTACTGGTAAACGCGGAGGGGCGCATCATCCAGGAACTCGAGCGGACCCGCCCCGTCCCCGGTCATGACGTGACCCTCACCCTGGACCTGGAGCTCCAGCTGGCAGCGGAATCGGCGCTTGAAGGCCGTCGGGGCGCCGTGGTGGCCGTCGACCCGGCCAACGGGCACGTGCTGGCGCTGGTCAGCCAGCCCGGCTACGACCCGAACCTGTTCGCGGCAGGCATTTCCACCGCTGACTATCACGCCCTTCGCGACGACCGGGATACGCCCCTGTTCAACCGCGCGCTGCGGGGAGTCTACCCGCCCGGATCCACTATCAAGCCCGTGGTCGGTCTGGGCGGTCTCCATTATGGAGTGATCACTCCCTGGCAACGGATCTTCTGTATCGGGCATTACAGTCTGCCCGGAAGCAGCCATCGCTACCGGGACTGGAAGAAGGAAGGGCATGGATCGGTGGATCTGACCGACGCCATAGCCCAGTCCTGCGACGTCTATTTCTACGATCTGGCCGTAAAACTCGGCATCGACAATCTCCAGGAGTTTCTGGGTCGCTTCGGACTGGGGGCACTGACGGGAATCGACATTCCCTCGGAGAAAGCCGGAACCCTGCCGTCCCGCGAGTGGAAACGCGCCCGATTCTCCAGACGGGAGGACCAGGTCTGGTACCCCGGCGAGACGGTGATCGCCGGCATCGGGCAGGGGTACACGGAAACAACGCCTCTGCAGCTTGCCAATATGACGGCCATCCTGGCAGCCCGGGGCACTCACTACCGACCCATGCTAGTCGCTTCCCGCACCGATCCGGTCACCGGCGAGACCGAGATCCTGGAGCCCGAGGCGCTGCCCCCGGTCACGGTCAGCGACCCTGGTTTCTGGGACCGCGTCGTGGAAGACATGGTGGAAGTCGTACACGGCGAGAGAGGGACCGCCCGCAAAATCGGCCTCGACGCCCCCTATCGGATCGCCGGCAAAACCGGGACGGCCCAGGTCTTCACCATTGCTCAGGGCGAGGAGTATGACGCCGAGGAGGTGGACGAGCGGCTGCGTCACCACGCGCTGTTTATTGCCTTCGCACCGGCCGAGGCACCGAGGATCGCCATCGCGGTGGTGGTGGAGAATGGCGGCAGCGGCAGCGGCACCGCGGCCCCCGTGGCCCGTCAGGTTCTGGACAACTATCTTCTCAGGCCCGATCAGTGATGCTCGACGAACCACTGGACCGCCCAAAACCGATTTCCGTGGCGCAACGTGTCCTGACCGGCCTGCACCTGGACGGTCCGCTGCTGTTCGGACTGCTGACGGTTTCCGGCCTCGGCATGTTCGTCCTCTACAGCGCCGGCGCGGAAAATATCGACCTGGTCGTGCGGCAGGGCCTCCGCGTGGGGCTGGCCGCCTTTGTAATGCTGGTCCTGGCGCAGGTGCCGCCGAAATTCCTGCGCCTATGGTCGCCGTGGATTTTCCTGATCGGAATCGTCCTGCTTGCGCTGGTCCTGATCATGGGGGAAATCGGCAAGGGCGCCCAGCGCTGGCTGGACATCGGGATACTGCGTTTTCAGCCTTCCGAGATCATGAAGTTAGCCGCACCCATGATGGCAGCCTGGTATCTGCACGATCGGCCGCTGCCGCCCACGGCGCGCGAGGCGCTGCTGGTCCTGGTCTTCGTCGCCCTGTTGCCCGCCGGACTCATCGCCCGGCAGCCGGACCTGGGAACCGCATTGCTCATCGCCGTATCAGGCATTCTCGTCGTCCTGCTGGCCGGCATGTCGGTGCGGCTGATCCTGGCGTTCGGCGTGCTGGCCCTCTCGGCCGCGCCGTTGCTGTGGTTCAACATGCACGACTACCAGCGCCAGAGAGTGCTGACGTTCCTCAATCCCGAATCCGACCCTCTCGGCTCCGGCTACCACATTATCCAGTCCCAGATCGCCATTGGCTCCGGCGGAGTTTTTGGAAAGGGCTGGCTGAACGGGACCCAGGCGCAGCTCGAGTTTCTTCCCGAACGGTCGACGGATTTCGTGTTCGCGGTCATCGGCGAGGAATTCGGGTTGCTCGGCCTGGCTACATTTCTCACCCTGTACGTGCTGATTGTCGCCCGCGGTCTCTACATCGCGAGCCAGGCCCAGGACACTTTCGGCCGACTGCTCGCAGGCAGCATCAGCCTGACATTCTTCGTCTACGTCTTCGTCAACACGGGCATGGTGACAGGGCTGTTACCGGTCGTCGGCGTACCCTTGCCCCTGGTCAGTTACGGAGGCACCTCCATGGTGACCCTGATGGCAGGCTTCGGTATGCTCATGTCAATTCATTCTCATCGAAAGCTGGTGCCCCAGTGACAGACCCATTCAGGATCCGTTTACTCGCCCTGGCCTCCGTGTTCTCGATTTCACCGCTGTATGCCGGCAGCGGTCTGGACCTGAGCCGGAACGACGTGACGACCTTCATTGCCATGATGGAGCGCGAACACGGAATCCCGGTGGAGGAAACACGTGGCGTTCTCTCGGAAGCGCAAATCCAGCCCCCCATCCTGGAGGCCATGCGGCGGCCGGCAGAAAAGGTCAAACCCTGGCACGAGTATCGGCAGATCTTTCTCACCGACAAGAGAATCGATGCAGGCGTGCAATTCTGGCGCGAAAACCGCAGCGAACTCGATCGCGTCTCGGGTGACACCGGAGTGCCGCCCGAAATCATCGTCGGCATACTGGGAGTCGAGACGTTTTACGGGCGCATCACCGGGCGTTACCGGGTCATCGACGCGCTCGCCACACTGGCTTTCGAGTACCCCCCCAGGAGTCGCTTTTTCACCTCCGAGCTTGAACAGTTTCTTCTTCTGGCCCGCGA
>JASFOT010000032.1:0-10337 GCA_050116375.1 Gammaproteobacteria bacterium
GGCGACGGCGACGGGATCGATCTCGGGATAGGGAATCATGGGCGCGTAGTTTATCAGCAGAGCCAGTCCCGAAAAGCTCCGCTGAACCGTTGTTCACCGCTAGAGGTTTTCCGATGTGACCCGACAAAAAAGTGCCTTCAGGTAACGGGTCTCGGGGATGGAGGGATGGATCGGATGGTCCGCGGACTGGCCGCCGATTTCCACCACCCGCAGGGTCCTCGAGACATGTCGGGCGGCCCGTTGGAGCGCTGCAAGCAGATCGGCGGTCGAGAGATGATATGAGCAGCTGCAGCTCACCAGCCAGCCTTCCCTGTCCAGGAGCAGCATCGCGAGCTGGTTGACGCGCTGATAAGCGGCCAGACCCTGTCGGTAATCCTTCCGCCGCTTGATGAAGGCCGGCGGATCCACCACCACGATATCGAACTGCCGGTGATGGTCCCGCAGGGATCGGAGAACCTCGAACGCGTTGCCCTGCAGTGTTTCCGTCGGAAGCCCCAGCCGGCGGCCCTCCGACTCGACCCGATGCAGCGCCTGAGCTGACGCATCCACGAAAGTCGCTGATGCGCCGCGCATCGCGGCACCCAGCCCCCAGGCGCCCGTGTAGCAGAAGACGTCCAGCATCCGCTTTGCCGGATAGCGCGTGAATCGGCGGCGATTGTCCCGTTGATCGAAGAACCAGCCGGTCTTTTGTCCATCGTGAAGGGGAGCGAGAAATTCGAGGCCGTTTTCAAGCACAGGCACCAGATCCGGCACGCTCCCCGACGCGACTTCTACATAGCGGTCCAGGGTTTCCATGTCCCGGGCACCGCTGTCGTTTCGCCAGAGGATTCCCGCCGGCTGCAGCACATCCGTGACCGCGTCGACGATCTCGCCTTTGAGCTTTTCCATGGCCGCAGTGCCGGTCTGCAGCACCACGTAATCACCGAAACAGTCGGCGATCAGTCCCGGCACGCCGTCCGATTCCCCGAAAAGCAGCCGGAAATAGCCCGGCGGATAAAGCGCGCGGCGCAGTTTCAGCGCGGCCTTCATGCGATGGGCAAGAAACTGCTTCCCCGGCGGCCGGGCCGGATCCCGGCTGATCAGACGGCCCGCGATCAGGGTATGGGGGTTGATACCCGCATATCCCAGGCAGCGCCCGGCTTCTGTCACGACCCTGACAATGTCCCCCGGTTCGAACTGTTTCAGAGGGGTGGATGCCACGTCGATCTCATTGCTGTAGATCCACAGGTGACCCGCCCTGATGCGACGATCGGCACGGGCCCTGAGCCTGAGTTCGGGGAGACCGGCGGCTGTATTCATGCCTTTCCTGCGTGGGCACCGGGCTTCGGTTATAGTGACAGAGTCTAACCGAACTCCTCACGCTCACTGTTATGAATCCGCCCCAGAATCGCCTGGCCGGGGAGACCAGCCCCTATCTCCTCCAGCACGCCGACAACCCCGTGGACTGGTACCCGTGGTGCGAGGAGGCGCTGGAGCTGGCGAGGAAAACCGACAGACCTATTCTCCTGTCCATCGGTTATTCCGCCTGCCACTGGTGCCATGTCATGGCCCACGAGTCATTCGAAAACCCGGCCACGGCGGACGTCATGAATCGCCTTTTTGTCAACATCAAGGTTGACCGCGAGGAGCGACCTGATCTGGACAAGGTCTACCAGATGGCCCACCAGATGCTTGTCCAGCGCCCCGGCGGATGGCCGCTGACCATGTTTCTGGATCCCGGCGACCTGACCCCATTTTTCGGAGGGACCTATTTTCCCGATCGGCCTCGCCACGGGATGCCGTCATTCACCGACCTCCTGCAGCGGGTCGCGAACTACTTCCGGGAAAACAGGGACGAGGTTGGCCGTCAGGCGGAAGCGGTTCAGCAGGTGTTCAAACGCATTGGAGAAGTGGATGCGGCGGACAGCCCGCCATCGGACTCCACCGCGCTTGATCGGGCCCGGGATGCGCTTGCGGACAATTTCGATGAGCAATACGGAGGATTCGGACGCGCCCCGAAATTCCCTCACCCCACGAGTATCGACAGGCTGCTTCGCCACTGGCGCGGCACGGCGAAAACGGAAAACCCGGACCTGCAGGCGCTTTACATGGTGACCCTGACGCTTCAGCGCATGGCGCTGGGCGGACTCTACGATCAGGTCGGCGGGGGATTCTGCCGGTACTCGGTGGACGACTACTGGATGATTCCGCATTTCGAGAAGATGCTGTACGACAACGGCCCGCTGATGGCTCTCTATGCGCAGGCCTGGGCGGTCACCGACGACCCCCTGTTTGCGCGAATCGCCTCGCAAACAGGTGACTGGGTTATCCGCGAGATGCAGGCCCCGGATGGCGGGTATTACTCGGCTCTGGACGCCGATTCGGAAGGCGTGGAGGGTCGTTTCTATGTGTGGGAGCGCGACCAGGTTCGACAGCTTCTCGGGGACGAGGCGTTCCCGTCGTTCGCCGCCGTTTACGGCCTTGACCGCCCGGCCAATTTCGAGGGTAAGTGGCATCTTCATACCTTCAGATCACCGGATGACGTAGCCAAAGAGCTCGATGTGCCCGCGGACGATCTCGAGGCCCGACTGGCGGCGGCGAGAGGGCAGCTCCTATCGGCCCGGGAGAGCCGAGTGCGGCCCGGACGGGACGACAAAATTCTCACTGCCTGGAACGCCCTGATGATCCGCGGAATGGCCGTTGCGGCGGGTCATCTGCAACGAAAGGACTTTCTGGATTCCGCTGTGCACGCCGCCGAATTCGTGCGAACACGCCTTTGGGCCGAGGGCCGGCTGAAGGCCAGTTGGAAAGACGGCCGGGCACGCTTCTCCGCCTATCTCGACGATTATGCATTCATGCTGGATGCCATCATCGAACTGCTGCAGCACGAATGGCGCCAGGAATGGCTGACCTTCGCGACCGGCCTGGCCGACGGGCTTCTGGAGCACTTCGAGGATCGAACGCGGGGCGGCTTCTACTTCACCGCGGACGATTCCGAGAGCCTTATTCACCGGCCCCGACCGCTGGCCGACGAGGCCCTGCCTTCCGGGAACGGCGTCGCCGCCCAGTCGCTGGCCCGTCTGGGATATCTGGTCGGCGACACCCGTTACCTGACAGCGGCCGAGCGCGCCCTGGCGGCCGCGGCCGGCGCGATCGAACAGATGCCGCACGCGCATTGCGCCCTCCTGAATGCGTTGGAGGAGTACCTGCAACCGCCGGAAATCGTCATTATCCGCGGCGTGCCGGAGGAGACAGCGGAGTGGCATCGCGCGGCGAGTCTTCTGTACACACCTGGCCGCCTCGTCTATGCCATACCCGCCGGTCAGCCCCTGCCGGAACCGCTCGCTGCCAAGACCGGAGGTGACAGTCCCGTCGCCTACGTCTGCCGGGGAACCGTCTGTTCGTCTCCCGTCACGTCTCTTTCTGATCTTGCCAGCGAGTTACGCGCTTCCTCCTGACGTTGCCCTCAGCAGGGCCCTGACCACTTTCCGAGCATACTCATGCCCCCCCGGCCAGCCGCTCTCACGGGGACCGGCCACGTTGAGAACGCGGACCCCGTGCCTGGTCAGGAACCGCCTCGCCTGGGCTGCCGCATTCTCAGCGCTCAGTATCCCCGCATCGATAATCAGGCAGGGGCGTCCCAGCTGGCGGCAGATCGCGGCGGTCAGCGCCGTCCCTCCCGTGGGTTCGGCGACGCAGAGAATCAGGGTGCCGTCGCTGTCCTCCACGTTACGACGGGTCCTGACGCTGGGGTCCGGTTCACTGGTCGACTGCAGTGGGTATCGCTGCGGGATGGGTCCGTCTTCCGCTGCACGGCCGGCTGGACACCATCCTCCGCAGGACCAACCCGAATCCAGGGCGGCGTCCAGGGCGCCGCGGTCCACTCCGGTCTGGCCGCCGCTGACGATCTTCACCGGCAGGCTCATGGCCGCACGTAGGTCACCATTGCGTTAGCCACAGGCTTGTCCTGGCCTTCCGATCGCAATCGAACGTCTGCCACAACGAGGCGTCGTCCGAACGACAGAAGCTCGGCATCGGCCAGCACATCCGCCGACTCCGGTCGACGCAGGAAGGCGATGGTGAAATTACTGGTGACCGCGTCCCCGGCCTTGTCGTCCAGGGCAAGCAGAGCTGCGTAAACCGCAGCGTCCGCCAGAGTCATCATACTCGGACCGGAAACCGTACCGCCCGGCCGCAGGTGGTGCTCCCCCACCATTAGCCGGAGCCGCGCCCGGCCGGGGCCTACGGTCTCCAGCCGAAACCGCTTGTGGAAGCCGGGAAAATGGTCGGCGAACCATTCCTCGATCTCCTGTTTCGGCATGCCGGCCATGAACAGGCTCAGCAGGGGGAGTCTATGTCTGTCCGGGTCCAGCCGTCACCATTGCGGCGCAATTCATAGGCCGGCCAGTAACGGTTGTCCAGTTTCAGGGTGATGACCTCGACGTTGTCGTTCCAGTCGATGGTCTTCACGCGAACGGCTTCCCGGTCCCCCCGTCCGCTGACGGCGGCCACGAACGCATCCAGGTCGGGAGTCGGCACGCCGTCCACTTCCACAATTCGACGACCGGCGAAAAGTCCGTAGCGAGTGGCCGGCGACCCGTAATTGAAATAAGCCACGTAAACGCCGGTGGGCTCGATTCCGCGCTGGGCCGCCATGGCCCGGTGGGGCGAGTGCAACAGGGCGCCCGCCCACACAAGAAGGCGGTCAAAATCCCTGCCGTCCAGCGACACCGTCTCCATGGACAAGGCTTTCTCGGCGCCGTCACGCCAGATGACCAGTTCGACCACCGGTTTCTGCGAGCGCCGTTCCACCTCTCGAAAACTGGTCACGACTTCCCCGTCGATGGACAACAGAAGATCGCCGGGTTTCAGCATCCGGGCGGCCGGGGTACCCGCCACGGTTCTCACCACCTGAAGGGCCTGGCGACGCCTGGGATCGTCTGCCTCCAGCTGCCGAACCCAGTCGTCGGGCAGCCCCAGTCCCCGGGCGCTGGACAGGGGCAGCCTGCCAAACTCGGCTTCGAGAGATCGCACTTCCGTGCCCTCTCGCAGATGCGAGACGACCTCGGCCACCAGGTCTGCCGGGACGCCCTTGTTGACCTGGTTGAGTTCCTGTCCCGCGTGGTAGGCAAAGCTGGACCACAGGGACACGACCCGGCCATCGGAATCCGCCAGAACGCCGTCGAATTCAGACGGAGCATTCACCAGAGAGATTGTCTCCAGGTTCGTGTCGCGGAATCGCAGCGTGCGGGAAAGGGGAAACTGGACGGGATCCACTGAAGCCACCTCTGTGGACTGCACGGCCAGGGTGTGGTCCCCCTTCAGCCCGACTACCCAGAGGCGCTGCCCCGGCGAGACCGGATCCAGGTTGAGCTCGACCTCCCGGACCGGCGTGTCGCCGATAAGCCCCGGATCGTAGGCCACCACCGCCAGGTTGTGGAGAGGATGAATCCACTCGACCCGCCCTGCTATCTCCAGAGAACCCGCGAAAGTGATACGGACGTCGCCCAGTGCCACCGGCACGGTGTTCCGGTCGACGACCACCAGACCGCGGGCCGCATCGACGATGACGCCCGTCCCGTGGTAATGCCGGTCGGACACTCCGGCCACCGTATACGGCATATCGAAATTGACGACCACCAGAGACGGGGCCAGCCTGCTGCGCCGCGGATCACGGTAATCGATGAAGCGCGTTGTCGCCGGTTCAGGCGGCGCAGCCACGCCCACCTGCGGCAGCGGCTCACAGGGCCAGACTCCCAAGTCGTCGTTGCGGCGGCATCTCTGCGCCGGAAACCAGCGCCTGTCCATTCGCACGGTGCGCAACTTGCTGCCCCGCGGCTCGTCAAATGTGCTGAAACGAACCGTAAACCGCTCACCGTCCTGGAGCTTTACGAGCTCTCCCAGAAAATCCTCCAGGGTCGGGACCGGCACACCGTTGAGTTCGGAAATCACGGCCGAACGGGGGATGGCAGAACGGGCAAAAATGTAACCGGGGCTCGCCACATAGATGCCGCGGGGCGGGGAATTCAGATGCCGTGCCTGCTGGTACGAAAGCTGGTTCACCACGGCATCACCGAATTCCACGTACTCGTCCGGGCTGACCGCATGCAGGTCGGCCGGGACCAGTTGCATGTCGAGCAGGCGACCACCGCGCTGAACCTGTATCGAGACGGGAATGCCCACGTGGGTATCGAGCGTCTCCTCGAGGGGCACGAACCCGACCACCGGCTCACCGTTTACCCGAATCAGGATATCGCCGGTCTCCAGGTATCCCGCAGCGGGCGCGCCGGGTACGACCTGCTCCACCACAAGCATCCCGGTAGCTTTGGGGAAGCGGCGCCGCACCTCGGCCTCGATAGCCTCGCTCAATCCGAGGCGTCGCAGCTCGTCGTAGGGGGCGTGGACAAATTCGGTCATCAGAGTGCCGCGGCTGACCGGCTGCCCCTGACGGATCAGCTCCAGGGCCCGCTGCACGCGATCCAGGGGCAGGAAGAAGCTGGATGCAGCCTGCGTGTTGGCACCGGCATTGAGCGCCACCACCCGTCCATCGATATCGATGACCGGGGAGCCGGAAGAGCCGCCGGAGGTTCCGGAGGCCGCCTGCAGATAGAAGGTATTGAAATCGTTGTAGTTCCCTCGCCCGTAGTCCGGTGCATCCCGGTCGAGCCGGGCGAGAGTCCCCGCCAGGATGGACAGCTGCTCGCCGGCATCGTTGCCGACCACCCTGATTTCGCGGCCCAGCCGGGCACCGTCCGGATCCAGGCCAAGTTCAGCCGGCTCGATAAACCGAAGGCTGGCGGGATCGTAGCGATAAATGCCGAAATCGTGAACGGGATCCCGGTACACGGGAAATACCGGAACCTCCTCGTGATTGAGGAATACGGCCTCGGCGATTACCGGCCCCGGTGTCACCACATGCCGGTTGGTCAGTATCAGACCCCGCTCCGCATCGACGACAAAACCGGTGGCCTGTGTTGACTGGTTCCAGTTTGTGTCGAAGGATCGGGTGACGTCCACGGTAATCGAGACAACGCCGCTGGAAATCCTTTCCAGGGTCTCACGCCATCGTTCCTCTTCGGCAGCCGTAATGTCCGCGGCCGGGAACGTCGCGCAACAAAGCAGCAGATACAGAACCGCTTGTCGAATGGGCCGTCTCACCAGAGCCCGGGATCCTGGCCGAAATTCTCTTCGTAAGCCTTGCGTAGCGACTGCCGGGATGCGGAATGGTTCTGCGTTCCGGGGCTTCCCACCTTGATCGCCCCCATGAGAGAGGCCACGCGGCCGGTGATCTCCCAGTCGGCCCCGGCAAGCAGCCCGAAGAGCAGCCCGGCCCTGTAGGCGTCGCCGCAGCCGGTGGGGTCGACCACCTGCATCGGGCGGGCCGGCGGCACCTCCAGGACGTCTCCGTCGCGGATGATCACCGATCCCTGGGCACCTCTGGTGACCACATAGGCCTGGACGCGGCTCGAGATCTGCTCCGCGGTAAGGCCAGTCCGCTCCTGGAGCATCTGCCCTTCGTAATCGTTAACGGTCACCACCGAAGCCAGATCCAGGAACCGGACAAGTTCGTCGCCGTCGAACATGGGCAGGCCCTGGCCAGGATCGAATACGAAAGGTATGCCGGCATCGGCGAACTGCCTGGCGTGCAGCAGCATCGCATCGCGACCATCCGGAGAGACCATTCCCCAGCTGATACCCGCGTCCTCGGGAACATCGATCTCGTGGGCGTGATTCATGGCACCGGGATGAAAGGCCGTGATCTGGTTGTCGTCCATGTCGGTGGTGATATAGGCCTGAGCCGTGTAAGCCTCGGGCACGGCATGCAGATATCTCCGGGACAGTTCGTGGCGATCCATCCAGTCGGCGTACGGCGCGAAATCGCTGCCGACGGCACCCATTGCGTGACCTTCGCCGCCCAGCAGCCGCAGGTTGTACACGATATTGCCGGCGCAGCCGCCGAATTCCCGCCGCATTTCCGGGACCAGAAATGCCACATTGAGCATGTGAATCTGATTCGGCAGGATCTGATCGGCGAACCTGCCCGGAAAAACCATGATGCTGTCGTAGGCAAAAGATCCACAGATCAGTGCCGACATGGCGACTTCCTCCTGCTCAGACGCGAGGGATTGAATCTCAGGCCTCGGATGCGGGCTCCCAGGCCACGTCGAGCTGTCGGGCTGCGCGGACGTCATCCAGCCGGCGCACCGGGGTCGTGTACGGGGCGCCCTTCAAGGTTTCGGGATCCGTTCGGGCTTCCTCCAGGATGCTCGTCATGGCCTCGACGAAACCATCAAGCACTTCCTTGGCCTCCGTCTCGGTCGGCTCGATCAGCAGGCACTCCGGCACCAGCAGCGGAAAATAGGTCGTCGGCGCATGATAGCCGTGATCCAGGAGTCGCTTGGCGAAATCCATGGCTGTCACGTTCAGTTCCTTGGCCTGCTTTTTCAGGGTGACGATGAATTCGTGGCTTGCGCGGCGTTCCGGATAGGCCAGGTCGAATCCCCGATCCCGCAGACGTGCTGCCAGATAGTTCGCATTGAGAGTCGCGAATTCGGCCACCCGACTCATGCCTTCCCGCCCAAGCAAACGTGCGTAGACATAGGCCCTCAGAAGAACGCCCGCATTGCCCGCGAAAGCCGACAGCCTGCCAATAGACTGCGGGAAATCCTTCTCGTCCATCCAGCGGTAGCCGTCGTCGTCCTTGCCGACCACCGGGATGGGCAAAAACGGTACGAGGCGCTCGCCAACACCGACGGCGCCGGAGCCAGGCCCTCCGCCACCGTGAGGCGTGGAGAAGGTCTTGTGCAGGTTCATGTGAATGACATCGAAACCCATGTCGCCCGGCCGCGCTTTCCCAAGGATGGCATTCAGATTGGCGCCGTCGTAATAAAGCAGTCCTCCGGCCTCGTGCACCAGGTCGGAGATTTCGAGAATCCTCCGCTCGAAAACGCCCACAGTGGAAGGATTGGTCAACATGATGCCGGCCGTGTTGGGCCCCAGGACCGATTTCAATGCCTCCAGGTCCACGTCCCCGTCGTCCTTCGTGGGGATTTCGATCACTTTGCAGCCACACATGACGGCGGTTGCCGGGTTGGTTCCGTGGGCGGCGTCGGGAACGATCACTTCCGTTCGGTGGTCATCCCCCCGGGAGCGGTGATAGGCGCGGATCATGGCCACGCCGGCGAACTCGCCCTGGGCTCCGGCCATGGGCGTCAGGGAAACCGCATTCATGCCGGTTACCGACTTGAGGATCTCCTGGAGTTCCCACATGCACTCCATGAATCCCTGTCCGCTGGACGTGGGGCCCAGCGGATGGCGACCCAGAAATTCGGGCAGCATGGCAAGTTGATTGCAGGCCCGCGGGTTGTACTTCATGGTGCAGGAACCCAGCGGGTAAAAATGCGTATCGATGGAGAAGTTCTGCTGGGAAAGCCGGGTGAAATGCCGCACTGTCTGCAGCTCCGAGACTTCCGGCAGTCGCGGCCGTTCCTTGCGGCGCAGATGCTCCGGAATGGTGGCGCTGCCCGCGCCCCTGGGCGCCTGGGCGTAAGCCCGACGCCCCGGACGGGATTGCTCGAAAATGACGGGTTCGGTCATGCTGACTCCGGATGGATCGCCTAGGCCAGGGCCTTCAGCGCCGCATCGTAGTTTGGCTCCTGGCCGATCTCGGGCACGAGCTCGGCATGAATGACGGTATCGTTTTCGTCCAGCACCAGCACCGCGCGGGCGCAAAGACCGGCGAGGGGGCCGTCCTCGATGAGAACACCGTAGTTGTTCGCGAACTCCGGTGATCGCATGGTGGACAGCGGGACTACGTTCTCCAGCTCGTCCGCTCCGCAGAATCGCTTCAGGGCGAACGGGAGGTCGGCGGAGATCATAAGCATCACGGCGTCGTCATGCTCCCGGGCGTAGTCGTTGAACTTCTTTGTCGAGACCGCGCAGACAGGTGTATCGACGCTGGGGAAGATTGACAGCAGCTTTTTCTTGCCGAGCCATTCTCCGAGAGACACATCGTTCAGGTCGGTATTGGTCAGCGTGAAGTCCGGCGCCTTCGAGCCCACTTTCGGCAGATCTCCGACGGTGTGAATCTCGTTATCGTGTAGCGTGATCGTGGCCATGAGTGCCTCCCGAGTATGTTCTGGATTATTGCCAGGTCGTTCAGGCGACCCGGGCCTCCCGCATGATATCCCCGAGCGCCGAGGTGTAAGCTTCGATATCCCCGTCGCTCTTTGTCTCGGTTGCGCAAACGAGCATCGCGTTACCGAGTTCCGGAAACTCCCCGGACAGGTCCAGTCCTCCGAGGACGTCCTTCTCGGCGAGCGCCGCCAGCACCGGGCCGACGGGCCGATCGAGGCGGA
>JASFOT010000033.1:0-10213 GCA_050116375.1 Gammaproteobacteria bacterium
CAGATCCGCGAGATCCCGGCAACAGGCTCGGCGAGGAAGTCGTCAAAATGCACCGGCAGGCAGCGGCCGACAAGCGCGGGATCCTCGAGGGCGATCGTCATTTCCCGGGCATGCAGGAGCCAGGTGAGGGTGATCAGTTTCGCGTCGCTGTAGTCAGAGGAAGTCGCCGGGTCGAGGCCCGACAGATCCATGAATTCCCTCATGCGGAAATCCCTGGCAAAAAGGCGCGTTTCCCGTCGGGTGTGCGGTCTGAGCATGGTGGCCAGATAGGTTGCCAGGTCCACGTATAGCAGCACCGCCCGCTCCTGGCCCGTGTGGCGCATGAGTTCGGGGATCAGGTTGCCGGCGTGGCTGGTGGGCTTGACCAGGGCTGTCTGGCCGGATCGCCAGGTCTTGCCCAGCATCAGCAGGCTGAGTTCCCGGAGCGCCTCCCAGCGCTGCCGTGAGAGCGGGAAACCCGGCCGGCCGAGAGCCCGCAGGCTTCTCGACAGGCCCATCAAAAGGGGCGGCTCGCGCAAGGCCAGGTAGCATGACCGCTCGCCCAGAATCCGCGATATCAGGGTCGAGCCGCAATGGCCCATATGGAACAGGTAATGGATGAGGGGCGATTCGGCCTGACGGGCGGTTGCCAGTTCGATCAAGTCGTCCAGGTCCACCACCAGGTCCCGTTCCGCGGCCCGCACGATCCGGTTGTCCAGAAAGGCGGAGTCCCGGTAGGACTCCTCGTTCATGGGCGTGAAAATGGCCCGGCCCCGGACCGGATCCACATCCCGCAGGAACAGGGCGGGACTGTCCAGCATGGCCTTCTGGGTATCGGCGCTGGGCCGATGGGCGTGTCCGGCGGGAGGGGTCATGTCGGCGCGAGAGTAGCACAGGCCGGGCGCTTCACCGTGGTATCCTGTGCGGCCCCCCAGGAACCGGCCCGAATCCTATGCGCAGTCTGTCTGTTGCCCGTTTCCGGCGTACGCGCAGTGGGCGCAGACGCCACATTCCGCTGCTTTCTGCCCTTCTTGCTTTTTCAGGCCAGGCCTCACTCGCCGCTGATATTTTCGTGGATGCCACGGCGTCCGCCGGCCTTCGGTTCGAGCACTTCAACGGGATGAGCGGGGAGCTTTACTTTCCGGAAATGATGGGTGGCGGCGTGGCGCTGCTGGATTTTGACGGCGACGACGATCTGGACGTGTATCTCGTGCAGGGCCACATGCTGGGCGGTAAACCCGTTTCCGCCGCCACCTTCGAGCCGGCCTATCCCCTGCCGCTGACCGATCGCCTCTACCGCAACGACCTGGACAAGGGTCGGCTCGGATTTACGGACGTGACGGAGTCGGCCGGCATCGCCTCGACCGGCTACGGCATGGGTGTGGCAGCTGCCGATTATGACAACGACGGACACGTGGATCTCTACGTCACGAATTATGGAGCCAACGAACTCTGGAGAAACAACGGAGACGGGACTTTCCGGAACGTCACCGAGAAGGCGGGTGTGGGGGATTCCCGCTGGAGCGTGAGCGCCTCCTGGGTGGACTACGACCGCGACGGGTTTCTCGACCTTTACGTGGGGAACTACGTGGATTATTCCTTCGAGAATCCGAAGCCCTGTCGCTCCTCTACCAGCGCGAGGGACTACTGTTCGCCGCTGGTTTATGAGCCCCAGGTAGACAGCCTGTTTCGCAACCGCGGGGACGGGACTTTCGAGGACGTCAGCGTCGCCTCGGGAATTCGAGGTGCGTTCGGAGGGGCGCTCGGTGTGGTGGCCGCCGACTTCAACGGTGACCGCTGGCCGGATATCTACGTGGCCAACGACGGCGTGGCGAATCAGCTGTGGATCAATGACGGCAAGGGTCGTTTCGTCAACGACGCCGTCATGGCCGGCGTCGCGGTGAACATGGACGGCAGCCCGGAAGCCAGCATGGGCGTGGATGCCGGAGACTTCGACGGAGACGGCGACGAGGATCTTTTCATGACCCATCTGGCCCGGGAGACGAACACGCTCTACATCAATGACGGGAAAGGGTGGTTCGAGGACCGGACCGTCGCCATGGGTCTGGCCAATCCGAGTTTCGCCTTCACGGGGTTTGGCACCGCCTGGATGGACTACGATCGGGACGGCTGGCTCGATCTGCTGGTGGTCAACGGGGCCGTGACGCGAATCGAGGAACAGCTCATGGCCGGCGATCCCTATCCCCTCAAGCAACTGAATCAGCTGTTCCGGAATCTCGGCGACGGGCGCTACACCGAGGTCAGTGGCCAGGCCGGATCGTCGTTCGAGGCATCCCATGTCAGCCGGGGAGCGGCCTTTGGTGACATTGACCAGGACGGCGCGCCCGACGTGGTCATCGCCAATAACGCGGGCCCCGCCAGGGTGCTGCTCAACATCATGGATAACGGCCACGACTGGATAGGCCTGCGCCTGGTCACGTCCGACGGGCGGAGGGATGCCTATGGTGCAAGGGTGGCCCTGGAGGCTGACCGGCCTCTGTGGCGCCGGGTGAGGGCGGACGGCAGTTACGCTTCTTCCAACGATCCGCGGGTACTGTTCGGTCTCGGAAAGGAGGGCCCGGCACGGAGATCCGCTCGGGTCGTCTGGCCGGATGGTGCGGAGGAGCGCTTCACCAATCTGTCGACCGGCCGTTATCACTTGCTCAGGCAGGGCAGAGGAACCGAGAGCCCGCCATGAGGACTGTTGCCAGGACCATGTCGTCGGCGGGCAGAGCGCTGACGGCCGGTTTTCTTTTCCTGAGTCTGGCCGTCCACGGGCAAACGGAGGATTTGCCTGAGCTGGATCTTTCGGTACTGGAGCCCGGCGTGCAGGAGGCTCTCGCCGCTGCTCGATCCCGGTTCGAGGAAAGTGCGGCCGCCGCCGAGGACGATGCCGCCCTGGCCACGGCGTGGGGCCGGCTTGGCATGAATTATCAGGCTCATCACCTTCAGGGGGCCGCCGCCGACTGTTACCGCAGGGCGGTGGAACTGGACCCCGGGGAATTCCGCTGGCAGTACTACCTCGGGTATCTGCATCAGGAACTGGGCGAGCACGATGAAGCGCTGATCCACTATGAAAAGGCATTGAAGGCCAATCCGGCATACCTGCCCATTCGTTTGCGGTCAGGCAGGGCAAAGCTGGCCCGTCAGGATTTCGACGGTGCCGCCGCCGATTTTCGCTCGGTTCTGGAGAAGGACCCGGACAATGCCGCCGGGCTCGCCGGTATGGGCCAGGTGGCGCTGCGGCAGCGGGATTTTCAAATGGCCATCGATTATCTGGAGGCGGCCCTGCGGTCCGATCCGAAGGCCGACCGTCTCTATTACCCCCTGGCCATGGCATATCGTCAGGCGGGGAACACGGAGCGGGCCCGGGCGAATCTGGCGCGCCGCGGGGATACGGAGCCGCTGGTGCAGGACCCGGCGCTGGCCGAGATGGCCCGTCTGACCCGAAGCGCCCAGATGTATCTGGAGCAGGGTTATGCGGCTTCCCGGGCGGGACGCCTTCAGGAGGCGGTCGAAGCCTTCACCAGGGCCGTCGAGTTCAATCCGGAGGACGTGACCGCCAGAGTCAGCCTCGGGCAGGGCCTGGTGCTGACCGGCGATTACGATGCCGCCCTGGAGGAGTTCGATCGCGCCCTGGAACTAGACCCGGCGCACCCTGTTGCCCGCTACCGGCGGGGCACGTTACTGGAGGAGGCCGGGGATGACACCGGAGCCGCCGCTGAATACGCGGCTGCCCTGGATGCAGATCCCGGCTACACCCAGGCGGGCATCCGCCTCGGCGACGCGTTGATGAGGCTGGGTCGGTACGGTGAGGCTGCCCAGGCCTATGCCGATACCGAGCTGATCGGAAATGGTCAGGCCCTTATCCGGTATCGGCAGGGGCTCGCTCATCTCGCGGCGGGCAACTGCGGCCAGGCTGTGCCCGTGCTCGAGGCGGCTTTCGCGCTCCAGGGCGACAGCGGCGAGATCTACCAGGCCCTGTCCCGCACCTACGCGACCTGCGTTTCTGCCGGCGACCCCCGGCGGGCCGAGGCGCTGGAGCTGGCCCGGGCGCTTTTCGCGGCGCGTCCGGACGAGTCCCACGCAGAGACCCTGGCAATGGCGGCGGCGGCAGCGAACAAGTTTCCGCAGGCTGTCGAGATGCAGCAGAAAGTGGTGGAGTCGAGCCGCAGACGAAATGACCGGTATGCCGGCTGGCGGCAGGAACAGCTGGAACGGTATCGCGCGGGCAAGAATGCGGAACAGGCATGGCCCCCGGGACACCCTGTCTACCTTCCCGACCGGCTCGGTGCTGGCCCGCAGCCCGCGGCGGGCCGATAATCGTCGGTCGGAGGCAATAATGTTCCAGATGGATCTCCAGAAAGCCGAGCGATTCATCGACGATCGCCGGGTTCAGGAAGCGGAGGAAATCTGCGAGTCGGTGCTCGCCCAGAGGCCGGATCATGTCAGGGCTCTCAGGCTGATGGCGGAAATCCGTCTGCGCGCCCGGCAGCTGGACGAGGCGGAGAGGTATATCGAGGCCGCCCTGGAAATGGATCCGGCGGATCCCAAGCTTTACAACCAGCGAGGGCGCCTTCGAAACAATCGGGGTCAGCTGGCCGACGCGGAACGGGACTTCCGGCGCGCCCTCGAGCTGGATCCCGGATTTGCCGATGCCTACAACAACCTCGGGCACGTTCTCCGTCGCAACGGCTACACGGATGCTGCCGAACAGTGCTTCAGGAAGGCCCTGGCCCGTGATCCGGAACACAGCGGCGCCAACCTCAACCTGGGTGCGGCCATGTACCAGCAGAACCAGCCGGAGAAGGCGATTCGATTGCTGGAACGGGGCCTCAAGGAAGAAATGACCAACGTGGCCGGTCGGTACAACCTGGGGCTGGCCCTCCATCAGGTAGGACGATTCGACGAAGCCGTCTACACCTATCGGCAGGTCATCGCATCGGGTTCAACCGACCCGGATGTTTACAGCAACATGGCTTCGGCCCTGCTGGCCATGGGTGACCTGGAGGGCGCCCTGTGCGGATTCGAGTCGGCACTGCAGCTGGATGCCGATCACGGGCCGTCCCTGGCCGGACTCGCCGGCCTGTCGGAGCTGTCGGAAAGTTACGACAAGGGCGTGACGATTCTGGCGCCCCATCTGAAGCGGGGGACGGCTACGCCCACCATGCACGTGGCGTACGCCGGCCTCCTGAGGCGAATGGGTAAGCAGTCCCGGGCGCTGCGACACCTGGCGCCCCTGGCCAAGGCAGATGACCTGACTGACGACGAACGCATGGCAGTGATGTTTGCCCTGGGCGATCTGCTGGACGACATGGGTGAGTACGAGCGGGCCTTCGTGGCCTACTCGAAGGCCAACCGGCTGCGGAGGGGGCGTTACTCCCGGGAAACCCGCGAGCGGGAGGTGGGACGCCTGATCGAAACCTTCAGCGGCGACAAACTCGACTCCATGCCCCGATCGGGGAGGAGTACGGAGGTGCCTGTCTTCATCGTCGGCATGCCACGGTCCGGGACATCGCTGGTCGAGCAGGTTCTGGCCACGCACTCGCGGGTGTACGGGGCCGGGGAGCTGAGGGATATCGGTCTGCTGGCACTCCGCCTGGGAATCAACGATGACAACATGCCATATCCCGAATGTCTTCCGGGAACCGACCCTCAAAAGCTCAGGGAGTACTCCGGGCCCTATCTTTCGAGACTGAACGCCGGCCGGCGCAAGGTGCTGCGCGTAACGGACAAGATGTGGCAGAACTTCGAGCATATCGGACTTATCGAGCTGCTGTTTCCCAGGGCCCGGATCATCCACTGCCTGCGGGACCCGGTGGACACGGGGTGGTCCTGTTATCAGCAGAGTTTCGGCACGGCGGGTCCGCCCTTCGCCTACGATCTTGCGAATATCGGCCACTACTACTGCCAGTACCGTCGACTGATGGATCACTGGCAGAAGGTCAGCCGACTGCAGATGACCGAGGTCGTGTACGAGGACATGGTGCACGATCTGGAGGCGGAGAGCCGGCGCCTGGTGGATTTCCTCGAGCTCGACTGGGAAGAGCAGTGCCTTCGTTTCTACGAGAACCCCAGGATCGTGAGGACTGCCAGTCACGCGCAGGTGAAGCGACCTGTGTACGAGTCCTCCATCGGCCGATCGGCCAACTACGCATCGTATCTGGGTCCGCTGAAGGAAGCGCTCGGAGAGGGAGGCTATTACAGTGATTGAGGCCGGCAGCCAGTGCGCGGGTCTGCAGGAGGCCATGGAACGGCACCGCCGCGGCGACCTGGCGACCGCTCGCCGTCTTTACCTGGCGTACCTGGACCGTTCACCGGACGACGTGGAGGCCATGTGTTTGCTGGCGGCCCTCGAGGGTCAGGCAGGCGATCACGCCGGTGCCGAGGCGGCGTACCGGAAGGCCATCGCCGGGAACGATATGCACGGGCCTGCCTGGGCCGGGCTCGGCGCCAGCCTGTTGCTGCAGAACCGTCCGGATGCCGCCGTCGAGCCGCTAAGTCGCGCCGTGGATCTGCTCCGGGATGAGCCCGAAATCAGGCTGCAGCTGACCCTGGCCCTGCAGCGCCATGGCCGTCTCAGGGAAGCACGGGAAGTGCTGGAAGCTCTTCTGGAACGTTGGCCCTCGCATCTGCTCGGCAGGCACAACCTGGGATTGTTGCTGCTGCAGTCGGGCGATCCGGACGGGGCGGCAGCGCAGTTCCGGGCAGTATTACAGGAGGAAACGGACCGGTTTGGCTCGTGGATAGCGCTCGGTCGGGCGCTGATGGCTGCCAACGACCCCGCCGGCGCGGAAAAGGCCCTGGCTTGTGCCCGGGAACTGCGTCCCGCCGACCCGGAACCCAGGATTCTGCTGGGTAATCTCCTGCGTGGCCTGGGAAGATTCGGAGAAGCCAAATCGCAGTTCGAAGAGGTTCTGGCGGCCCGGCCCGGGAACGACGCGGCGACAATGGGCCTGGCCGAGCTGGATCTGGCAGAAGGGAAACCGGCTCGCGGGCTTGAGCGTCTGGCCCCCAGGCTCGATGCCCCGGTCCCTCCGAGGGGCGCCGCAAGGCTCGCCGCCCGGCTGTTGATCGCCGATGGCCGCCAGCGTGAGGCAGTACAAAGCATCGAGAAATGGCTCGAGACCCCCGGTCTGTCGACGCTGGAGAAGGCGGGATTGTTCAGCCTTAAGGGGCGGGCCCTGGATCGGCTCGGCCGGCAGGATGAGGCTTGGCAGGCCTGGACCGAATCCCATCGCCAGCGTCCGTCCCGTTTCGACGGCCGGCACTTTTCTTCCGCCATCGATCGGCTGGTGGCCGCGTACGACGAGGCCCTGTTCGCGAAGCACGCTTCGCATACCCGAAACCGGGACGGGGGGGCGGTACTGGTCGTCGGGACGCCCCGGTCCGGAAAGAGCATCCTGGAGCAGATCCTCGCCTGTCATCCAGCCATCAGGGGCGCAGGGGAATTACGCTATCTCGGCGCCATGACCAACGAGGTTGCCCGCCGGGTGGCTCACCGGGAGCGACCCTACCCCGACTGTATCCGCGATCTGAGTGATCACGACCTGAATGAGCTGGGAGAGTCGTATCAGCAGGCCATGGACAATCTCGCGGAAGACGCCCGATGGGTGGTGGATACCCAGCCGACAAATTTTCTTCATATCGGCCTGGCCGCCCTGCTGCAGCCGAACATCAGGGTGATTCTCTGCCGCAGGGATCCCCTGGATACGGCCTGGGCCTGCTACAGCACTCATTTCGCCGATCCGGGCCTGGATTTCGTTTCCTCGCCGGAGGGCATCGCCTGTTATCTCGACGGCATGGGGCGGCTGATGCGGCACTGGGAAACGGTCAGCCCGGCCAATATTCGTGAAGTCCGTTACGAGCAACTTGTCAGATCGCCCCGGGAAGCACTCCAGCCGGTCCTCGAGACGCTGGGCCTGGACTGGGACGACGGAATGATGGAGTACGCGGAGCCGGGCCGATCGGGGCTGGTCCGGGCACCGGCAATCACTCGACGGCTGAACGAGTCCGAGATCGGGCGCGGTGCCCCGTACAGGGATCGGTTCCCAGAGATCCGCCGCCTGCCGGCCGATGAGGATCATGACGGTTAGTCACCGTCTGTCGGAAGAGCGGGAGAAACTGCTCAGGGCTCTGGAGGAATCCCCCGGGGATGCTGAGCTGATGATCCGGATGGGACGGCTTGAATTCTCGACCGGTCGTCTCGATGAGGCCGAGCGGCTGTTCCGAGATGCGGTGCGGATCGCCGAGACCGCCGAGGGGCTGGAGGGCATCGGGACCGTGCTGAATCGGCAGGGTCGCTACGGGGAGGCTCTGCCGTTTCTGAAAAAAGCCGTCGAGCTGGATCCGACCCGGGCGTCCGCCTGGAACAGCAGCGGCGAGGCTCTGGGCAATCTGGGCAGGCCGGGCGACGCGCTCCGGGCATTCGGCAGGGCCGTTCAGGCACGCCCGGAATTCGCGGTGGCCCACTACAATACCGGCCTGGCCCTCCGCGCCATGGGCAGGAAGGAAGAGGCCACCGACTCGCTGCGCCGGGCGGTACGCCTGAGGCCCGATTTCCCCGAGGCCCTGCATGCCCTCGGGGGATTGCTCCACGCGGCGGGACGGTACGCCGGCGCAATGGAATGTTTCCGGGCCGTAATCCGACTGCGACCGGACGACCCTGGCGCCCATACCAGCCTGGGAGCCGCCTGCCAGATGTTCGGCGACCTGAAGAGCGCGCGGGACTGTTACCAGAAGGCGGTGGAACTGGCGCCCCGTTACCCGGATGCGCACAGCAACCTGGGGACCGTCTACCAGGGTCTGAGGGACATGGATGCGGCAGAGGCCTGTTTCCGACGGGCCCTGGAGATTGCGCCGGGCCACCAGGATGCGCTGGCGGCCCTGGCCGCCAACATGGACCGGCGGGGCCGCTATCAGGAGGCCCTGTCCCTCGTGGAGAATCACCTGGACGACGGCAACGTGGAGCTGGTCATCACCGCCGCCCAGATCCTGCGGCATCTGGACCGCAGTGAGGACGCCGAGGCGCTGGTGGAGAAACTGCTGTCCCGGAATGACCTCACGGCCAGCGAGCGGCAGCGCCTGCAGTTCGTCAGGGGCGACGTGCTCGATCAGCTTGGCAGGTATGACGAGGCCTTCGAGGCCTACGAGGCGGGAAACCGGGCGAAACCGGTCCGCTTCGATCGGGAAGAGCATCGCGCCGACGTGGACCGGCTGCTGGAGGTGTTCTCGGAGCTTGACTGGCCCGATCTTCCCCGCTGCGAGGACCCGTCGGAGCGTCCGGTATTCGTCGTCGGAATGCCCAGGTCCGGAACATCCCTGGTGGAACAGATTCTCGCCTGCCATTCCATGGTTGCCGGGGCCGGGGAGCTGACCGAGCTTGGACAGGCGGCCATCGAACTCGGGCGCGACCAGGGCCTCCGGTTTCCGGACAGCATGCGGTCGGCTTCAGAATCCCGATTGCGACAGGCGGCGAAGCACTATCTGGAGCGTCTCCGGGTCGTCTCGGCGGACGCCAGGCGCGTGATTGACAAGACGCCCGCCAACCACCTGTTTGTCGGCTTCATTCAGAATCTGTTCCCGCGGGCCCGGGTCATCCACTGTGTTCGCCATCCCCTCGACACCTGTCTGTCGAACTACTTTCAGAATTTCGCCGGCCAGGGGATACCGTTTTCCTACGATCTGGCGGACATCGCCCTCTACTACAACGATTATCTGAAGGTGATGGAGCACTGGCGTCGGCACGCGTCTGTCGATCTGCTGGAAGTGGTCTACGAGGAGCTGGTGGACGACCAGGAAAGAGTCAGCCGGGAAATGGTGGATTTCCTGGGTCTTGCCTGGGAGCCGGCGTGCCTGAGCTTTCACCGCTCCGACCGCGTGGTCGCGACGGCCAGTCATGCCCAGGTCCGGCAGCCTCTGTACCGGAGTTCCGTGGGTCGGTTCGCGAACTATCGGGAAAAGCTGGGGCCATTGGTCGACGGTATCGACTGGAAGGCCTGGGAGCGGAGCGGATTTGCGGCGCGGGTGGCCGAACACCTTCCCGCGGCGGCGCGATGACCGACGCCCGGGTGCGCGAGGCTGCGGAGGCCTACGGCAGCGGTGATCTGGCCCGGGCCCGGCGGGTGATCCGCCAGGTTCTCGAAGACCGTGACCGGGATCCTCTTGCCTGGCGAATGCTGGGCGTTATCGACGCCGCCGGAGGCGATCTGGTGTCGGCTCGAAAGGCCCTGGT
>JASFOT010000034.1:0-10202 GCA_050116375.1 Gammaproteobacteria bacterium
GCGCCGGATCAGGGCCACCATGTCCGGATGCAGTTTTTTCTGCAGCCGCCGGTGCCCCTCCGGGGGCCACTCGTAGGGCCAGCTCGGCAGGGTCCCGGCAAACAGCCGGTACAAAACCAGGCCGGCAGAGAAAACGTCCGACTGGAACATCGGCCGGCCCATGGCCTGTTCCGGTGCCACGTATCCCACCGTACCCGAGCCGGAAGCTTCCAGCCGGCCTCTCGCGAGTTTGGCGAAACCGAAATCCGTCAGCCGCAGATGATCGGACCCGAAAAGGATGAAGTTCTCCGGTTTGATATCGCAGTGGATGATGCGTTTGCTGTGGGCATGGGCCACGGCAGCAAGAATCTGATCGGCAAAATCCAGTGCCTTGGCCGTGCCTATGCGCCGGGTAAGCCTGTCGCCCAGCGTCTCGTCACCGAGCGGCATTGAGATGACGAAATAGCTTCCGATGAAGTCCGCGTTCTGAATCTGGAGAATGTTGGGGTGGTCCAGTTTCGCGGACAGGTGCGCTTCCTTGCGGAAGTCGGCGAGGAAGTACTCGTCCATGATCCGGCGGTGCGGAATCTTCAGGGCCACGCGCATTCCCTGGATGGTGTCGTAGGCTCGATAGACGGCCGCCAGCGGGCCGTTGGCCAGCCGTTTCTCGATCCGGTACTTGCCGAGCTTCTGGCGCGCCTTCAGCACCAACGGGTTCCTCCGACCGATGACGCGGCATCCGTCCGCCGCCGCAGCAATATAGGTGAATCCGGACCGCCGGGCCAGCAGGATCGGGTTGGCCGCGCATCCGCTTCCACCGCTGCTGCGAAATCCCTTCTAGAAGCCAGCCTGTTGCTTGCAGAGGCATCAATGGGAAGAAAGATTCACAAGGACTCCGCCGAACCGGATCTGGATCTCGATCCGGACTTCGATCCCATCGTCGATCTGTCCCGTCTCGTGGAACGGGAACGCGATCGCAGCGGTCCCGGCACCGCCGCCCGCCGTGCGCTCGAGGCACTGGCAGAGAGTCGGCGGCTGCGTGAACAGCTGGACGACCTGGAGGATTTCGACAGCGAGATCCTGGGTTCCGGCGGATCCCGGGCAGACGGCTAGTTGCCAATGCCCAGCTTGTCTTTCAGCTTGTCCACAGCGCCCTGCTTGTAGCCCTCCACGCCGAGTTCACCGGCGCCGCTCCGCGCCTTTTTTACGGCCTCTCTCAGGATAGGCGCCAGGATCTGGCTTGCCGCCTGGGCGGCCGTGGCGCCGCCCGATCCATCGCCGATGCCGGTCAGGTGCACGTCCCCCAGTTTCTGGGTCTGGTCTTTCGCCACCGGGGTCTTGAGGATCATGCTGGCGTTGGTGAAGTCGAATCTCTCGATCACGATCTTCGGTCCCTGGGCCCCGGTCTCTGCCGGGGCTTTTTCTCCTCCGCCGGATTTGAGCTGGTCGTTGATTTTGGCCAGGTTGATACCGCTTCCTGCCTTGACCTCTGCCACCAGGCTCGCGCCGTCCACGCTGACCTGTTTGATTCGCACGGGATCGGAGCGGATGCTGCCGGTATCAATCGTCATGCTGATCGAGCCAAGCTTCAGCGCATAGTCGCTATCGAAGCCAGGCGGATTGCCTACGGTCAGGCCACGAATTTCGCCGCTGCCTTCCTTGAGGGAGATGCTGACCCCGGAGACGGCTACCGGAACGCCGGTCGCCTGTGAGCCGGCCTTCTCGATAGCCCCGGCGACAATGCTGTCCAGGTTGCTGGCCAGCCAGTAGACCCCAAATGCGGCGATGGCAACGAGGACGACGATTCCTGTGACGATGGTTTTTCCCGTCTTGCTCATGCACGCTCTCCTTGATGATGTATTCGGATTGTCATGCCGACGGACCGGCACCGATAAATTCGGTGAGCCAGTCTCTTTTCTGCTCGTACCAGAACAGGGAATTGCCGGGCTTGAGGATCCAGTGGTTCTCGTCGGGGAAATAGATCAATCGGCTTCTGACCCCGCGATTCTGCAGGGTGTTGAACAACTCCAGACCATGATTGACGGGGACCCTGTGGTCCTGTTCCCCATGTATGACCAGGGTCGGCGTCACGAAATGACCGGCGCTTCGATGAGGCGACCATGCCTCGAATTCCGGATCCTCCCAGTGCTCACCGAAACGTCGCTTGTGGGCGCCGTAATCGGCGGCGTACTGCGTGTAACCGTTGTAGACAGTGGCATGAGCCACGAGAGTCTTGAAAGGATGCTCCCGCCCCAGGAGCACCGCTGCCAGGTAACCTCCGAAACTGCCGCCGCCCGCAGCCATGCGGTCCGGGTCGATCCACTTCTGTCGGGCGAAATATTCGGCGGCGAGGATGGTGTCCTTGTAGGGCAGCTCACCCGTCCTGGGGTTGATCGAGTCGGCGAACTGGTTCCCGAACCCGCTGGAGCCGTGGAAATTATGCCAGGCGGTGACGAATCCCCAGCCCGAAAGCACCTGCGCATTCCAGCGCATCGAAAAAGAATCGGTGATGCCGTTGTGCGGCCCTCCATGCAGGAGGAGGTACAGGGGCCACCGCCGGTCCCTGTCGAAGCCAGGAGGGTAATTGATCCACATCTGGATCTCGTCACCCCCGGCGCCCGGATAGGTCACGCTTTCATAGGTACCGAAATCGACATGGGCCAGGATTTCGTCGTTGAAATCCGTCAGCCGGGTCTGCGTCCCGCTCTCCGGGTCCACCCGGACCAGGGTCGGCGGCTCGACGAAGGACTGACGAAGGCCCACGAGAGTGGGTCCCTGGCCCGCCGCCGCAAGGGATGAGAAGCTTGCCTCCCCCGTGATGGCCCGCGTTCGGCCGTCGTCAATGGAGATGGAAAAAATCCGCTGATTTCCGGCGTCGTCGATGGCGCCGAAGAGCCGGCGGCTGTCGGGGCTCCAGATCAGTCCCGTGGCGGAACGGTCCCAGTCGGAGGCCAGTTCCACGGAATGGTTCGCATCACGGTCGTATCTGATCAGCCGCAGCTTGTCTCCATAGAAGCCCTTGATGAGCTGGCGGGTAAAGACCAGCCAGCGACCGTCCGGACTGTAGCTCGGTCTGCCGTCGCCCGCGCTGCCCGTCCCCGTGATGTCCCGTGGCTCGCCACCGTCCAGTGGCAGCAGAAAAATACGGAAATCCGGGTCGACCCGGGACCCGTCCACGTCGGCCGCGAGCGCAATTTCGTCTCCCGCAGGGCAGATGTCGTAGTTCTCCGGCCCGGGCGTGGTATCGCCGAAATTGAAGTCGTAGAGCCTGAGCCCGGTGCCGACCGTGACGCCCCGCGGCTCCGAACCCTCCACGTCCGTGACGAAAAGGTGGGCTTCCCTGTCATCCAGCCAGTGGCTCCACCAGCGCACCAGGGGACGGTCCCAGATCATCGCCGAGGCCTGGCTATCCCGTCGGGCCCGGAGTCTTTCACGCTGGGCCGACCAGCCATCGATGTCGCTCCAGATGCGCGTGATGAAAGCGACGCGACGAGAGTCAGGGAACCACTTGATCGCCCCGACTTCGGTCGGGATAGAAGTCAGCCGGCGGGCTTCACCGCCATCCAGGGAAATGACGTAAAGCTGTTTGGCCTCGTCCCCCTTTCGTTTGGCGCTGAATGCTATAAAGCGCCCGTCCGGGCTCCATGCAGGAGCGTCGGCGGAGGTTCCCTGAGTGGTGAGCCGTCGCGCACCCCCGCCATTAGTGCTCACCAGCCAGAGGTCGGTGCTGGTCTTGTCCGTCGCCATGTCGCTCTCGGACACCGGGAACACTGCGTGCCGGCCGTCCGGAGACAGGGCCGGAGCCCCCAGTCGCTTCAGCCGCCACATGGTTTCGGCGCTCAAAGGTGCCCGGGTGATTTCAGTCATGATTCGTCTTTCCGGGATTGAAGATGGGTCAGGCACTGCGGGCGCGCAGAGCCTTCAGAAAGTCTTCCGGATCCGGTCGGACCCGGTAGTTATCCGTCTGGTCCGTGAAAAGGATGCGTCCTTCGGCATCGACGATAATCACCGTCGGCAGGACGGTGTCCTCGCCGTAGGTGCGCGTCAGGCTGCCCGCCGGCACCCCGTGCTCGTGAACGATACCCAGTTCTCTGGCCGCTCCCAGATTATCGTCCACCCAGAATCTGCAGGGCACCTGGAACATGTCTGCGACTCTCTCGGTCAGGTCGGTTGGCTGCGGACTGATCAAAACCAGTTCCACGCCCAGGGCCGCCAGTTCACGATATTTCCCGGTGATCTCCTTGACCTGTGCCATGCAGAACGGGCACCAGTTGCCGCGGTAAAACATGAAAAGCGCCTTGTGACCGCGAAGATCGGAGGCCCGTACCTCACGCCCTTCCACGTCGCGGGCCTGGAAGTCCGGCAGAAGCCGGCCCTCCGCGAGGCAGTCGTTGATCCGTTTGCCGAGGCTGGAGTACCAGACATCGTAGAGGAAGAATCCGGCGGTGCCGACCGCCGCGGCCAGCAGCGGTAACGCGGCCGGGGGCTGACCCTTGGAGGCGCCGAAAATCGACACGGCCAGCCCGCCCAGGGTGATGGCCGATGCAACAGGAAGGTACCGGCTCGTCCGCGCCAATGAGCCGGTCCGGGTAGCCCACAAATAAAGCGCCAGGAATGGCAGGACGGTCAGAAGGGCACCTGCCCAGGCCACGGGATAGTCCGAGAACAGCACTCCGAGAACCGAGCCGACGGCCACCACCACGACGGCAATCGAGTACACGGCGACGAAAATGGACTTGAGTCTGTTAGTGCTCACGAACGGTGGTTCATGCCCTGTCACGGGCCACGTTACCGGTGGTGTCTGCGGACGATACTATACGCCGATCGGGCGTAGGGAGGTGTCAGGGGTCATGAAGCGGTCAGCGCTGATTATTCACGGCGGCGCGGGCGCCAGGGAAGGCGCGCACACGAACTCGGCCAGATATGCGGAAAGCCTCCGCAGGATCCTGCCCCAGGCCTGGCGGACGATGGGAAGTGCCGGCGCCCGTGAAGCTGTGCTCCACGCGGTCAGGCTCCTGGAGGATGACCCGCTGTTCAACGCCGGCCTGGGCTCGCGACTTCAGCGGGACGGCGTGGCGCGAATGTCGGCGGCGTTGATGGGCGGCGCTGAACGGCAGTTCTGTGGCGTCGTCAATGTGGAGGCCGTACGTCATCCCATCGACGTGGCGGCGGCACTGGAAGGCTCCCGGTACAGGGTCCTGGCAGGAGAGCAGGCCACTCGTTACGCCCGCTCCCTGGGCATGCCGGAATTCGACCCGGTGACGCCCCATCGTCTGGCCGAACACCGAACCCGAATGGCCGGAGAAACCGGCACCGTGGGAGCGGTGGCGGTAGATGAAGCCGGCCGGATATGGGCGGCAACATCCACGGGAGGTGTCGGCTTCGAGACGCCGGGCCGGGTCAGTGACACCCCGACAGTGGCCGGGACCTATGCCGATGCCCGGGCCGGCGTTTCCTGTACCGGTATCGGCGAGCACATCGTGGATCACGGCGCGGCGGTCCGGGTCGTGGTCCGCGCGAGCAATGGTGTGGATCTGCGGGCAGCCGTTCTGCGAACAGTGGAGGAGGCGAACGCCCGGAACTTCTCCTACGGTCTGATTGCCGTGGACGACGAGGGCAATGTATGTGCCGGTTCGACCCGAGCGGTGACGACGGTATGGGCGGCCCGGAACCGCGAAGGCCAGCGCGATTTTCTCGATGACGTCAGCTAGCGCCCCGGAGCGGCCCTGCATGCGTTCATCGCGCGATGGGCGACCCGGTCGTTTCCCGATGCTTGCGGCCGGGCGACATTTGAGTCACCGTGGATGTGGATGACACCAGGGAATATGAGGCAGATATGAATTCAGTAATGGCGAGATGGCTGACTGTGGTCACGGTGCTCGTGCTGACCGGATGCGCCGCGCCGCAGCCCCAGGTTCGCTCCAATTTCGACAAGACGGCCGATTTCAGCAGTTACCGGACATACAACATCATGGGATCCGCGGGCCGAAAGGCCGACGGCTATGAAAGCCTCGTGGGTCAGGCCCTCAGGACCGCCGTGGAGCAGGAGATGGAATCCCGGGGCTACGTCAAGGCAGCGGATCCCGACCTGCTGGTGAATTTCTCTGTTACGGTCCAGAAGGTTCAGCAGGTTTCTCAGGTTCCGACGGCCGGCCCGCCCGCGCCGTACTACTATCGCGGCGGTTACTACCGCACCTGGCCGGCGTACAGCTACGAGACCTGGGTCAGGGAATATGACGAGGGCACGCTTCTGATCGACATCGTCGATTCGAAGCGCCAACAGCTCGTCTGGGAAGCGGCAGGAACAGGCCGCCTGAAAAAGGACCTGACCGAGAATATCGATCAGCGGGCGAGAGATGCCGTGGCGCTGCTTTTTACGCGCTACCCGTTCCGTGCCGGGTCAGGACCGGGGTGACAGACCCGGTCGCGGGATCACCTGGCAGCCGGCGCCCTCGTAACTGACGGCCACCACCTGATCATCTTCCAGTTCGAAGTACATCTGGCAGTCGAAATCCTCGATGGGGCTGCCGGGGTCCGGCGCGTCGGCCGAGACCATCCTGCTCGGATCCCTGAGCGTCTCTTCCCGCCGGTTAATCGTGGTATGGCTCTCGTAAACCATGACAGGCCGGCCGGATTTCCCGACGATGGTTCGCGCCGGCGGTCCCCACACCCTCTCGACCTCCTGTGCGTCCGCGCCGACCCAGGCGTTGAGCTCCTTCTCCCACCACGGGATAGGAGACAGGCATCCAGCCAGCACCAGATACGCCGCAAAAACGATACAAAGGGGCAGATTCAGCTTCGGGGCCATGTCCGTGATCATATCAGTTCGAGGGCGGTTCATGGCGTGTCGGGAACTTGCAGGTGATCGCATCTGCCCTATGATTGATCGGGTTGGCCGCGAACCCTGGGTTTTCCCATCTCATGATCAAGACTCTCGTTGATATTACCTATCGGCAGGCTCGACGACTGGTCATTTTCGTCGTGGGTATGTCGGTGCTGGCCCTGGGAGTGGTCCTGATCATTACGCCGGGCCCCGCCTTCATCGTGATTCCCGCGGGGCTCGCTATTCTCAGCATCGAGTTTGCGTGGGCCAAGCGTTTTCTGCGACGCGTCCGAGAGCACATCAGCGAGCAGCATCGCCGGCTCCGCCTGCGGAACCAGGACTGAGACATCGGCCCGGTGCGGTCGGGAGGCCGGCAAGGCGACCCTCCGGTTATACTTGAGCTCCGATCGAGCACAGGGAGTCAGGATCCGGCTGGCGCGTCATGGCAGCAGAGAAAGAACAGGCCCCGGCCCGCTGCCGATGCACGGCACAGGACGGGACTATTCAGGTCGTCGTGGGCGGTGACTGGCGGCTCGGCGGACCTGTTCCCGATGTTCAGAAGATCACGTCCGAACTTCGGTCCCGGCCAGGAGCCAGCCTGGTGCTTCAGGCAGACGGTCTCGGCAGCTGGGATACCAGCCTGATCGGATTTCTCGCCAAGTGCATTGCTACCGGCGAAAGCGGGGAGCGGGAATTCGACGCCTCCGCCATGCCGGAGGGCGTTCAGGGGCTTCTGCGGCTGGCTTTTGCCGTGGAGGAGCGATCCGGGGCCCGCAGGACCACCACGCGGAAAGGTCTGCTCGGTCGCCTCGGCGAGGCGAGTCTGGATGCCGTCGACAGAATGCGCGAAGGGCTGGCCTTCCTCGGCAGCGCAACGCTGGCCCTCGGCAGGTTCCTGGTGGGGCGGGCGCGCTACCAGGGTTCCGAGCTGTTTCTGCTCATCCAGGATACCGGCGCGAATGCCTTTGCCATCGTCAGTCTCATCAGTTTTCTCGTGGGCATGATCCTGGCCTTCGTGGGTGCCGTTCAGCTGTCCCAGTTCGGCGCCGGCATTTACGTGGCCAACCTCGTCGGCCTGGCCATGGCCCGTGAGATGGGGGCCATGATGACCGCCATCATCATGGCCGGCCGCACCGGTGCCTCGTTCGCCGCCCAGCTCGGCACCATGCGCGTCAACGAGGAGATTGATGCACTTTCATCCATGGGCATCGATCCCATGGAGTTCCTGGTGGTTCCCCGAATGATTGCCCTCATGGTGATGATGCCGCTGCTTGCCCTGTACGCCAATTTCATGGGTATCCTCGGGGGCATGGTGGTCGGCGTCGGCATGCTGGACCTGGGTGTCTTCGAGTACGTTGAACAGACCCGAAGATCGGTGTCCCTGACGCAGATCAACATTGGCATCATCAAGGCGGTCGTGTTCGGAGTTCTGGTGGCGGTGGCCGGCTGTCTTCGCGGAATGCAGTGCGGCAACAGTTCCCAGGCGGTGGGCATGGCCGCGACCTCGGCCGTGGTGACCAGTATCGTCCTGATTATCGTCACGGACGGCCTGTTCGCCGTGGTTCTGAACGTGCTGGGCCTGTGAGGCGGAAGAAATGAACACAGCGGCCGAGCACATCCGTGTGGAAAATCTCACCATGGCCTACGGTGATTTCGTCATCCAGAAGGACCTGGACTTCGTGGTCCGGCGGGGCGACGTCTTCATCATTATGGGGGGTTCGGGCTGCGGCAAGAGCACGCTGCTGAAGATCATGATCGGGCTGAAGGCGCCGGCCACCGGGGAGGTGTTCTATGAGGGCGATCCCTTCTGGGCGTCCGGATCCGAACACCAGGAGGAGCGGAAAAGGGAATTCGGAATCCTTTTCCAGAGCGGCGCCCTGTTCAGCTCGATGACGCTTGCAGAGAACATCGGCCTGCCCATGCAGCTCTACACGGAGATGAGTGCCGCAGAGATTCGTGAGAATGCCAGTCTCAAGCTCGCTTTGGTCGGGCTGAAGGGTTTCGAGGACTATTATCCCAACGAAATCAGCGGGGGCATGAAGAAGCGCGCGGGACTGGCGCGGGCCCTGGCGCTGGACCCGGAGATCCTGTTTTTCGACGAGCCCTCGGCGGGGCTCGATCCCATCAGCTCCCGACTCCTGGACGAACTCATTCTCGAGCTGCGGGACGCCCTGGGGAAGACCATCGTGGTGGTCACCCACGAACTGGCCAGCATCTTTACCATAGCCGACGACTGTGTGTTCCTGGACCCGGATACCAGGACCATGATCGCCCACGGAAATCCGAAGACGCTTCGCGACGAGTCGCCAAACGAGAAAGTGCGCAATTTTCTGCTCCGCGGCGAACTAGAGGCGCAAAATCAGAACCGAGGTCATTCGGAATGAACGCGACAGATCAGCGATTCAGGGAGGATGGGTTGTGAGCAGGAAAGCGAATCCGGCCGTCGTCGGCGGCTTCGTCCTCGGCGCCATAGCCATCGCGGTGGGCGGACTGTTCTTTTTCGGCGGTGGCAAGTTCTTCCGCACGACGGCAACCCACGTGGCGTATTTTGACGGTTCCCTGAAGGGCCTGGAGATCGGCGCCCCGGTGACTTTCCGCGGCGTACGCATCGGCACCGTCAAGGACATCTCGGTCGTCTATGACTTGGATACCAATGACCTGGACATCCCCGTGGTTTTCGAGATCGATCTGGATCGGCTCGTCGTGGAAGGCGACGTGGCCAAGGCGCTCGAGGCAGCTGGCGACGATGACGACGTGCTCATCGAAAGAGGTCTCCGGGCCCAGCTGCAGATGCGCAGCATGGTGACCGGGCAGTTGGCCGTGAACCTGGATTTCTTCCCCGATTCCGAGCCGGTCTATCACGGCGATTACAAGGGCTACGAGGAATATCCCACCGTGCCCTCCGAGGTGGAGAAATTGCGCGATACGGCCGAAAAGCTCGTGTCTCAGCTCCAGGATATCCCGATAGACGAGATCACCGCCGATATCCGCGATATGCTCAGGGCAGCGAAAGAGCTCGTATCGTCGGATGAACTCCAGAGGGCAATTGCCGGAGCGGACCAGCTGATCAATTCCCCGGATCTTTCGGCGTCCGTCAAATCCCTGAGAAGCGCGCTGGAGAAGGCCGATGCCGCCATGCAAAGCGTTCAGCGCCTGGCGGACCACGCGGACGAGAGCGTGGTGCCGCTGGCGGCCGCGCTGAAAGACGCCGCCGCCGATCTGGGTGGCCTGCTGGATGAGGCGGCCCGGGTCCTGAAGGCGGTCGAGTCCTCTGTGAACGAGGACTCTGATCTGCGGGTGAGGACCATTAACGCCATGGAGGAGGTGGCCGCCGCCGCCCGGTCCGTGCGGATACTCACGGACTACCTGGACAGGCATCCGGAGGCTCTCCTGAGAGGCA
>JASFOT010000035.1:0-10184 GCA_050116375.1 Gammaproteobacteria bacterium
CTGCGCCTCAAGTCGCTTGCGAAGATTTCTGACCTTGTCCGCGGCGCGTTTGCCCCGATTGATCAGCGTCTGAAGCTCACGGTTCAGTCGATTGAAAGTTTGCTGCGCGTTTTTGGAAAACTGGACGCGGGCGTCATGAAAGGCCTTTTCGAGGTCCTGTAGGTTATTAGTCATCTTGTATGGTCCCCTGATGCTTGCGGATCGTTCCGACCTGGATTCAAAACGGATCCTCGAGTCCCCTATAGTACAACAGCGCCGGTCGGGTCGGCTGCTGTGGCCCCGGGAACGCCGCGATTACAATAGGTCAACGGACCGGCCCCGACGGGCGCGACTCCGCAGAAACAGGAACATCCGTTCCCCCAGGACTTGCCATCGAATCGGTGCGAAGAGTGTTTTACGCTGCTGCCTGCCAAACAGACTTTCCCTCTGCGAAATCCCGCGACGAGATTCCTTCGCGTGTGCGGCGCATGAGCGAGATGATCGAACAGACGATTCTCGGTTACGAGCCGTTCTTCGATGTTCGTTTACTGGCATTCCCGGAATTCGCCCACGCGGTGCCGGCCTATCCAACAGTAGACGAACTGATGCGACGACTGGCGGTGCCTGTGCCCAACGAGCATACCGACGTGTACGAGGCCCTCGCGCGCAAGTACGGGTGCTACATTCAGACCGGATCTTTCCTGGAGACGGATCCCGAGTTTCCGGACGCCATATTCAACACCACCGTGCTGATCGGTCCGGAGGGGATTCTCAGCAAGTATCGAAAGGTGAATCCCTGGATTCCCTGGGAGGTCCATGCAAGTCCCCATGATTTTCCCGACTATGCGCTTGATCCGTTCCCGGTTGCCCGGACCGAGCTGGGCAGGATAGCGGTGGCTACCTGTTACGACTGGCTGTTTCCGGAAACGATTCGCGAACTGGCATTTCGCGGTGCCGAAGTGATCGTCAGGATTTCCGCGTACATGGATCCCTGGGGCACGGCGGAGCCCATGAACTGGTGGACGCTGGTCAACCGAACCCGGGCGCTGGAGAACATGGTTTACGTGGTGGCGGCGAATCAGGGCGCCGCCATGTCGAATTATCCGCCGTTCAGCTGGCCGGGAGGCAGCATGATTGTCGATTACGATGGCCGCATTCTGGCCCAGGCCGATCCGGGCCCCGGGGAGAAAGTCGTGGTGGCACCCATCGATACCGAGAGCCTCCGCCGTGAACGCGAGCGCCGGAGCGGTCACGATCTTCTTGCTCACCTGCGGCCGGAGCTTTACTCCTATATGTCGTCGAGCCGTCTTGCTCCCGCCGGTCGACAGGAGATTACGGTGGAAAGCCTCCGCCAGAGGATCTCCGAGGCCAAGAAGACGCTAAAGGAAGGGAACTGAATGCTGCCGGGAACGCGTGACCGACCGCGGGCGATACGGTTACTCGGGCTGCTGACGGGCGTCTGTCTCTGCATGTTCGTCAGCGCCTGTGAGCGATCGGCGCGTCTGAGCGACGAGGACATCGCGCTCAACAACCGCGGCGTGGCGCTGATGGGTTACTTCGACTACGGAGGCGCCCGGAAAGCCTTTGCGGATCTCGTCCAGCGGCGACCCGACTGGCTCGATGCCCAGGTCAATCTGGCCATCGCCACCCTGAACCTTCAGGAGGAAGGCGGGGAGCAGAAGGCTCTGGAAATCCTTTCCGCCGTTCTCGAAAAGGACCCTGAGCATCTCAGGGCGCGTTATATCAGCGGATTGCTGCTGCTCTATCTTGGCGAAACCGACGCTTCCCTGGCGGAACTCCACGAGGTGGTCCGGCGAGATCCTGGCGACGCGTACGCCTTCTATTTTGTCGCCCAGAACCAGATGCAGCAGGGTGATATGGAAAAGGCGCTGGAAAATTACCGCCGCGCCATGGACCTGGACCCGTATCTGCGCAGCGCTTACTACGGCGCCGGACTGGCTCTCCGCCGCCTCGGTCGTGCCGAGGAGGCCAGGGAAATGATCTCCGCCTACGAGCGTTTCGCGGACAATCCCCGCGCCCGGCTGGCGGAGTTCAAATATACCCGCATGGGGCCAAAGGCAGAGACCGTCGCCGTGGGCCGCTCTGAGCCGGAAAGGGAACCGCTGCCGCCCGGGCCGCTGTTCGGGCCGCCGCTGGACCTGGTCGCGCCCGCGGGCGGTGCACCGGCCCGCCTGACCACGGCAGATATGGACGGTGACGGACGGCTCGATCTCTACCGGGTGTCCACGAGTGACTCCCTGGTGCTCACCGACGACGGACAGGGAGGCTACCGGGTTCGCGGAGAACATCCCTTGTCAGGAATCAACGGGATCGTGGCAGCGCTCTGGGGCGACCTGAACAACGATGGTCACGTGGACGTCTATCTCTGCAGGCTGGGTCCGAACCAGCTCTGGTTTGGCGGGCCCGACGGCGCCTGGAAGGAGGCGGGCGAGGAGACCGGCACCGACGATCAAGCCCACTGCAGCGACGGCGGGTTGCTGGATGCGGACCACGACGGGGATCTTGACATCTTCGTGGTCAATGCGAACGCGCCGGACGAGCTGTTCAGCAACAACCTGGACGGCAGCTTCAGGCGCCTGGCCCGCACTTCCGGTATCGAGGGCGGACCCGGGCCGGGACAGTTCATGACCGCCGATCTGGACGGCGACCGGGATACGGATGTGATTGTCGTTCGGCCTTCCGGCAGCCAGATCTGGATCAACGACCGACTTTGGCAATATCGCCCCGCTTCCGGTTTCGACGTCTTCGGTTCCGCCCCCCTGGTCGGTGCCGTAGTCGGGGACAGGGACGCAGACGGCCGGCCGGAAATCTACACCCTGGACAATACCGGCAGTCTCCAGGCCTGGACGCCCTCGCAGGATGGCGGATGGAGTCCCTCATCGGTCAGCGAGATTGATGGCGACGACGTGACCCTGGCGCTGGCGGATCTGGACGGGGACGGCTCAATAGAGTTGCTGGCCGATGGCGGAGCCGGCATAGAGATTTTCGCGGGCGAGGAGGCCCCGGTCCGGATCGCCAAAGGAGACGACGCGACGGGACCCGTCCTCGTGCTGAATGGCGACATGGCGCGTGGTCCTTCCCTGGTGGTTCCTACCCGCGAGGGACTGCGCGTCTGGCCCCCCGGGGCAGGCAGGCACGCGTTTCTGGGTCTTCGGGTCACCGGCAAGGAGGACCGGGCGGACTCCATGCGCTCCAACCGATCCGGGATCGGCACCCGGATTTCGCTCCGGACCCTGGATCGCTGGACGGTGACCAGGACTCCGGACAGCAACAGCGCGCCGGGTCAGAACCTGCAGCCCACTTTACTCGGCCTTGGCGGAAGGAACACCGCGGACTTCGTTGCGCTGGACTGGTCGGACGGTGTTTTCCAGACGGAACTGGACCTGGAGGCCGGAGAGCTTCACGTGATTGCCGAGACCCAGCGGCAGCTTTCCAGCTGTCCGGTGATTTTTGCCTGGGACGGCCGGTCCTACGCGTTTGTCAGCGACATACTCGGCGTCGGCGGCCTCGGGTTTTTCGTGTCGCCAGGAGAATATGCCGCCCCGAGACCGTGGGAGCGCTTCCTGATGCCGGAGGGGCTGCCGGCCGAACGTCACGGGCGCTATCACATCAAGATAGCGGAACCCATGGAGGAGAACGCCTATCTGGACAGCGTTACCCTCCAGGTCTTCGACCTGCCCCACGAGTGGGACATGGTGACCGACGAGCGCATGTTCACCGGCGGACCGGAGGTGACAGGCAGGGCAATATTCTTCCGGAAGGCGCGTTCCGCCACCATCGCCCGAAATGATCGCGGCGAGGACGTCACGAGGTCCGTCACGTCGGCAGACCGGATTGCTGCACCACCGGGCGAACTGGACGAACGATTCATTGGCCGCCTGCGGCAGCCTCACAGCCTGACCCTGGAATTCGGGGGCGTGATCAATCCACCCGGGTCCAGGCCCGTGCTCGTGGCGGACGGTTGGGTGGAGTACCCCTATTCTCAAACCGTCTTCGCTGCCTGGCAGGCCGGGGCGGCTTATGATCCCCCCGACCTGGAGGCCCTCGACGCAGATGGCGTGTGGCGAATGGTCCACGCGGATTTCGGTTACCCCGCAGGCATGCCGCGGGTGATGGCCTTGCCCCTCGATGCATTGCCGGCCGGGACGGTGGCTCTTCGGCTGACGACAAACCTGGAGGTTTACTGGGATCGCCTGCAGATCGTGTACGAGGAGCATCCGGAAAAAGTTCTGCACAGCGAGCTTCGGCCCGTGGCGGCACGCCTTGCCAAGAGCGGGTTCCCGCTGCGCCGGACACTTCCCCAGCGCCTCCCGGATTACGACTACGCGGTGCGGCAGGCCTTCTGGGATGCGCGCTACCTGGACGGTTATTACACCAGCCTGGGACCTGTGGAACCGCTGCTGGCCCGCACCGATGATGCGGTGGTGATCGTCGGCTCCGGGGAGGAGGTCCATCTGGAGTTCAATTCGCCGCCGCCGGCCCCGGAGAACTGGAAGCGCCGCATCGTCCTCGACGCCCGCGGCTGGGCCAAGGACATGGATATGTACACCCGCGACGGCGGACGGGTGGGGCCTCTGCCGGTGACCGAAGGTCGGACCGAGGACGAGATCGCGCGACGCCGCGCCCTGCACGACCGCTTCAATATCCGCTACCAGTCGGGACGATGAGTAGCTCTCCGAGGCAGACCGTCCGCGGAAGGCCGCGACCCTCGCCGGTCATTACGCCCGGTTTGCGGGGATTGCTGTTTGTTGTATTCGGCCTGTTTGCCCTGCTGGTCATCAATGCCGTTTACCTGGCGTCGGTCACGTTCGTCGAATGGCTGACCGGCGATACGATCCAGGACTACTTCTATCAGCTGATGTTTCTCGGTCACCTGCTGCTCGGTCTCGCGGTGATCGTGCCCTTCGTCATCTACGGCGTCCGCCACATGAGGAGAGGACGGACGCGACCGAATCGTCGGGCGGTCAAAGTCGGTTACGCCTTGTTCACGACAGGACTAATTCTGCTGATCACGGGTCTTCTGCTGACCCGGGGAATCCCCGTTGTCGAGGTCCGGGACCCCCGATTGAGGGAGATGGCCTACTGGATTCACCTGGCCGCTCCGGTGGTGGCCGTGTGGCTGTTTGTTCTCCACCGCCTGGCCGGCAGGAGAATCAACTGGCGTCTGGGGGGCGCCGTCGCCGCGGGCGCGCTGGCTCTGTCGGCGGTGTTGATCGTGGTGCAATCCCAGGATCCCAGACGCTGGAACGCCGTCGGACCGGAGAGTGGGGTGCAGTATTTCTTTCCCTCCCTGGCCCGCACCGCCAGCGGCGACTTTATCCCCGCCCGCGCGCTGATGCAGGATGACTACTGCCAGAGCTGCCATCAGGACGTGCACGAAAGCTGGTCGCACAGCGTCCATCGTTTTGCGTCCTTCAACAACCCCGCCTACCTGTTCTCCGTCAGGAACACGCGCGCCAAGGCCCTCGAGCGCGATGGCGACGTTCAGGCGGCCCGTTTCTGCGCAGGCTGCCACGATCCGGTGCCTTTTTTCTCCGGCGCGTTCGACGATCCCCAATTCGACGACGTCGGTCATCCCACGGCAGACGCCGGCATCACCTGCTCCGTGTGCCACGCCATCACCCATATCAACAGTCCCCGCGGCAACGCGGATTACACCATCGAGGAGCCGCTGCATTATCCGTTCGCCTACTCGGACGAACCGGTGCTGAAATGGGTCAACGAGACCCTGGTGAAAGCCAAGCCGGCGTTCCATCGCAAGACATTTCTCAAGCCTCTTCACCAGACAGCGGAATTCTGCGGGGCCTGTCACAAGGTGCACTTGCCCCGGGAACTGAACGGATACCGCTGGCTGCGGGGCCAGAACCATTACGACAGCTTCCTGCTGTCAGGAGTCTCCGGGCACGGCGTGAGGAGTTTCTATTATCCCGATGCAGCCCAGTCCAACTGTAACGGTTGCCACATGCCGACGATGGCTTCCGACGATTTCGGCGCCCGGCGGCTCGACGAAAGCGGCGATCTCAAGGTTCACGATCACCAGTTTCCCTCCGCCAACACGGCAATTCCCTACATGCTCGGAATGCCTGAGACGGTCAACGAAGCCCACCGCGCCTTTCTCGCCGATTCGCTGCGTGTCGATATCTTCGGGCTGAAGCGGGGCGGCACCATAGAGGGAGACCTGACGGCGCCTTTACGGCCAGACCTGCCCGTGCTGGTGCCGGGGGAGAGCTACCTGCTTGAGACCGTTATTCGAACGCTCAAGCTGGGCCACCATTTCACTCAGGGGACAGCGGACTCGAACCAGGTCTGGATGGACGTGACGCTCCGAAGCGGAGGTAAGGTCATCGGCCGGAGCGGCGCCCTGGATCCCTCGGACGGCCATGTGGATCCCTGGTCTCACTTCGTCAATGCATGGGTGCTGGATCGGGAGGGACGTCGGATCGATCGGCGCAACGCGGAGGACATTTTCACCGCGCTCTACGACAACCAGATTCCGCCGGGAGCATCCGACGTGGTCCATTACCGTTTCACCGTGCCCCCCTGGGTCAGGGAGCCGGTCCAGATCGAGGTCAGCCTCAGGTACCGCAAGTTCGACACCGAATATCTCAGGCTCATCCGCGGAGAGGCTTTCGAGGAAAACGACCTGCCGGTCACGGTCATCGCCCGGGACCAGCTGTCCCTTCCGGTCGCCCCGGTTGGCGCAGCCGTCATCGGCGAACCGTCGCCGGTGGACGCCTGGGAACGATGGAACGACTACGGAATCGGCCTGTTTCGAAAGCGCGGCACCGGCGAACTCAGGCAGGCGGAGGCGGCATTCGCGAAGGTGGAGAGCCTCGGAAGCCCCCATGGCCCGCTGAATCTGGCCCGGGTCTATCTGCGTGAGGGGCGTCTGCAAGAGGCCGCGATGGTCCTCGATCGCGCCAGGCTGTTCGAACCGCCGGCCTATCCCTGGACCGTGACGTACCTGACGGCGGTCCTGGACCGGCAGAATGGTTTTTTTGACCAGGCAATAGAGGGATTTCGCGCCCTCGCGGAAACCAACTTCAACGAGGCCAGAGCGCGCGGTTTCGATTTCGGCAAGGACTACCGGCTGCTGAACGAGCTGGCCGGGACCCTGCTGGAGCGCTCCAAGCTCGAGAGAAGCGGCGACGAAAACCGCCGACGGGAATTTCTTGAGCAGGCGGAACGGACCTTCCTCGCTGTGCTGGAGATCGACCCGGAGAACGAGGAGGCACACTGGGGGTTGACCCAGGTGTACGGTCTGCTGGGACGGCCGGAGGACGCCGATATTCACCGGCAGCTGCATGCCCGATACAAGGTGGACGACAACGCCCGGGACCGTGCGGTGGCGGCGGCGCGCCGGGCCAATCCGGCGGCGGACCATGCCGCGGAGTCCGTGGTCATTTATGACCTCCAGCGTTCCGGGGCCTATGGGCTCACCGAGCGTCATTCCGGAAGCGCCGTCCGGCGAGAGTCGATCGGCCGGGTGACCCCATGAAAACCGATAAAAACAGTCCGGAATCCGATCGTGTCGACGACCTCGAGACGGAACAGGATGACGCCATCATCGCCGTGGCGCTTCGCTGGTCCCTGCGGATCGTGCTGGTTGTCGCAGCCATCAGCGTGCTTGCCGTGTGGCTGTTCCGGGACCGGGATGAGATCGAACGGGTGGAGGAGGCCACCCTGAAGGCCCCCGCGTCGCTTCCCGGGAGCAGCACGCCGACCATCCCCGACCTGCCTTTCGTCGACGTGACGGGGACCGCGGGTATTGGTTTCGTGCATCGGAACGGTGCCACCGGTGACCGGCTGCTGCCGGAGACCATGGGTGGCGGAGTGGCCTTCTCCGATCTGGATGCCGACGGAGACCCGGACCTGCTGTTTGTCAATTCCAGGTCCTGGCCCTGGTCCGGGGGGGCGGACGAATCCGCGACGACCCGTCTTTATCTGAATGACGGTGAGGGCCGCTTCACGGATGCTAGCGAAGGCTCCGGGCTGGATGTTTCGCTCTACGGCATGGGAGTGGCCCTGGGTGATGCCGACGGCGATGGACTGCCTGACGTTTTCATTACAGCCGTGGGCGGCAATCGCCTGTATCGGAACCTGGGGGCCGGGCGGTTCCGGGACGTTTCCGCCGAGGCGGGCGTGTCCGGTGCGGACGATGGCTGGAGCACCTCGGCGGCATTTCTCGACTACGACCGAGACGGTGACCTGGATCTGTTCGTCACCAACTACGTCCAGTGGAGCCGCGAGCTGGATTTCGAGGTGGATTATCGGCTCGCGGGTATCGGGAGAGCATACGGTCCGCCGGCCAACTTCCCGGGGACCCAGCCCTATCTATATCGCAACGACGGTGGCGGTCGTTTCACGGACGTGTCGGAGGAGACAGGCGTGACCGTCAGTCATCCGGACACGGGAGAAGCGGTTGGCAAGGGCCTCGCGGTCGTGGTGGAGGACGTGGACGACGATGGCTGGCCTGACATCCTGGTGGCCAATGACACGGTTCGTAACTTCTTTTTCCGCAACCTCGGCGGCCGCTTCGAGGAACAGGGCGTGGGCAGGGGCGTCGCCTATGACAACACCGGTCACGCCACCGGCGCCATGGGGATCGACGTGGTGCGACATGCCGATGGCGGAGAGCTTGCGGTGGCCATCGGCAACTTCGCCAACGAGATGACATCCTATTACGTTGATCCCTCGGGAAATGGCCTGTTTACAGACGAGGCCATCATTTCCGGGATCGGACCCGCCAGCCGATCGGTGCTGAGCTTCGGGCTTTTCTTTTTCGATGCCGATCTCGACGGTCGTCAGGACCTGCTGCAGGCGAACGGCCACGTGGAGGACGAGATCAATGTTGTCCAGGCGAGTCAGAGACACGCCCAGCCAACGCAGCTGTTCTGGAACTGCGGGCCGGATTGTGCCCGCCGGTTCATTCCCGTGCCGTCTTCGCGCCTCGGGGACCTGGCGGCCCCCATGGTAGGCAGAGGAGCGGCTTACGCCGACATGGACGGCGATGGCGACCTGGACGTGGTTCTGACCCAGGCCGGAGGTCCGGCCCGCCTGCTTCGAAATGATCAGGCGACCGGCCACCACTGGCTTCGGGTCAGGCTGGAGGACGATCCACCCAACGTACAGGGGATCGGCGCGCGGGTCCGGCTGACACGCCCTGGCGGCGTCGATGAAAGGACGGTGGGCGGGGCCCGGAGCTATCTTTCGCAGACGGAGCTCACCCTCACCTATGGCCTGGGCACCGGAAGCGGTCCGGTCGGTCTGGAGGTCATCTGGCCCGACGGCGTCAGCCAGAAAATCGACGGCATCCAGATTGACCGGGAGATCGTAGTCAGCCGTCTTTGATGCGTTCTGTCCCGGCGGGGCCGTGGTATCCTTTCGCGCCCTCTGGAGGAGAGACAATCGCGCACATGGTGACGTCTTGTCGCAGCACATGGGTCGCAGCCGTTCTGCTGATGCTCGTCAGCGGAGCCGTTGGCGCCCAGGCCGCAGGTGGAACTGCGGAGCTGGAGCTGGTTCCGCACCCTGACCTGTCCGGCCTGAGTCCGGAGATCCGGGAAAGGCTGGAACCGGCGACCGAGTATTTCCGATCCCAGCGAGCCACGCTGGAAGGCCGCAGCCTGGGCCTCGCCTACGGGCGGATGGGGATCAATTATCTGGCCCATGGGCAGCAGGAAGCCGCCGGAGCCTGTCTGCGGAACGCGGCTATCCTGGATCCGGAGAACCCCCGCTGGCCTTATCTCCTGGCCGTTCATTACGAACAGACCGGCTTTCTCGACAAGGCCGTCGACAGTTACCGCGCGGCCCTCACGAGGGACGTCCGGTACCTGCCGGGATACATCCGGCTGGGGCGTGTCTTGCTGGAGCTCGATCGCCCGGTGGAGGCAGAGGCTGCCTTTCAGGTGGTGCTGAACGCCAATCCCGATGACGCTGCGGCCCTGGAGGGAATGGGAAGGGTGGCCTTCGGAAAGGGCGAGTACGCGAAGGCCGTCGATTTCTACCAGCAGGCGCTGGCGCAGCAGCCCGAGGCTTCGGCGGTTCGCTATCGCCTGGCGCTGGCCTACCGGGAGATCGGGGAGGCGGACAAGGCTGATGCCGAGATGGCCAGAAAAGGCGAGGTCCTGCCCGTCATCGAAGATCCGCTGCTGGCATTCGTGGAGGGACACGCCCGGGGCGCC
>JASFOT010000036.1:0-10124 GCA_050116375.1 Gammaproteobacteria bacterium
GAATACACAGGTAATACTGCTCACCCTGATCGCCTACAAGGTCGCGCTGATATCGATTGGCCTGTGGGCAAGCCGCAGAACCACCAGTCACGGGGACTTTTTCCTCGGCGGCCGCCGCCTCGGTCCCACGGTCGCGGCTATCAGCGCCTCGGCAAGTTCCTCGTCGGCCTGGACCCTGCTGAGCGTCAGCGGCATGGCCTACCTCTGGGGACTGCCGGCGCTCTGGCTTTTCCCCGCCACGCTCGGCGGATTCGTGATCAACTGGGTCTTCGTGGCACCCCGTCTGCGACGAGAGAGTGCAGCCAACGGTTCGATCACCCTGACGGAATTTCTGGCGGACTCGGTGGAGGAGGCAGCGAGACCGGGGATACTTCGGCTCGGCGCGGGCATCATACTTTTCTCGTTCATGTTCTACATCGCCGCACAGTTCCAGGCGGCGGGCGCCGCGTTCGCCAATACCTTCGACATAGAGGCGTCTGTCGCTATCGTTCTGGGCGCCGGTGTGGTCGTCATCTACACGCTGCTCGGCGGATTCTGGGCCGTGAGTGTCACGGACACGGTGCAGGGGCTCCTGATGGCCGCCACCGCCGCGGTTCTGCCGGTGATAGCCCTGATCTCAGTGGGCGGATTCCAGCCATTGGTGGAGGGGCTCTCGGCCCTGCCCGCAAACGGCCCTCGACCGGCGACGGCAGGAATCGCCGGGATCGGATTTATCCTTGGAACACTGGGTATCGGGCTTGGCTATCCGGGGCAACCCCATGTGGTCAACCGGTTCATGGCCCTGCGCGACGAACGGGCTGTCAGGCAGGCCAGGGTCATCGCCATCGCCTGGGCCGTGATCATATACAGCGGCATGCTGGCGCTGGGGCTTGCCGGGCGGGTCCTGTACGCGGGGCTCGCGGACGCGGAACAGGTCCTGTTCGAGGCGGCAAACCGGCTGATATCGCCGGTTTTGGCCGGCGTCATGATCGCGGCCGTGCTTTCCGCCATCATGTCTACGGCGGACAGCCAGCTGCTCGTGGCGGGATCTTCGGTCAGCCACGACCTGGCCGGGGCCTCGCGCCGGGAATACCAGTCCCTGGCACGCTCCCGCTGGGTGGTCATGATGATCTCGACGCTGGCCGTCGCCCTGGCCCTGGCCGTGCCGGACACGATTTTCAACCGTGTTCTTTTTGCCTGGCACGCGATCGGCTCCGCGCTCGGTCCGCCCCTGGTGCTCGCCCTTCTCCGGGTTCGGCTCACCGGTCGCGGTCTCTTCCGGGCCATGCTCGCCGGGTTTTCGCTTACCGTCCTTCTGCACTGGCTGCCCAATCTGCCGGACCCCGGGGACGCGATGGAGCGCTTGCTTCCGCTGCTGGTCTCCGGCTTTATCGCCTACACACAGCGAAACCGAGGGAAGGAAACATGAGACTGAATCGCACGGCCCGCACGGTTCTTGTGATCGTCGTCGTGCTGGCGGTGCTCGGTCTTTCCGCTACGGCGATCAACCTGGCGGGCTCCCTGATGGACGTCTGGCAGCGACTGCGGGAAGGCTCTCTGCCCGTGTTTGTCGGGCTCATCATCTTTCTCGTCGCGATAGCGTTTCTGGGCGCCTGGGCCGTGTGGCGGCTGGTTGTCCCATCTCCCCGAAGGAGGTCGCAGTCCCCGGAACAGGTGGTGGACCGGCAAACCCTGGAGCGCCGCATACGGGAAGCGCAGGCCAGCGGGCTGGATCTGCGAGACGCGGAGCAGGAGCTTGAAGAGCTGGCACGGCGACGGGAGACCGGCGGGCTTTATCTCTGTTTCTTCGGCGAGATCAGCACCGGCAAGTCGTCCCTGATCAAGGCCGTCGCGCCCGAGGCGCAGGTCGAGACGGGAGTTACAGGCGGTACCACCCGTTCGATTCGTCATTACACCTGGGAGACCCCGGCAGGGGACGACGTCATCCTCGTGGACGTGCCCGGATCGAGCCTGGACGCCGACGACGATGAAACCGGGATGCGCGAGGCGGTCCGCGCTCATGTCGTCATCTACGTCTGTTCGGCGGACCTGACCCGCCGCCAGTACGAGGACCTGCAGGCGTTGATTGCCATCGAGAAGCCGATGATCCTGGTCCTGAACAAGTCGGACCTGCTCTCCGGCGAGGAGACGACCCTGATCCAGGAGCGACTGGGCTTGCGTCTGCGGGACATCGGCGTCGCAGATGACGTGGAGCTCGTCGTCGTGTCCGCCCGGCCCGGCGACCAGAGCGAGCCGGCCGGGATCGGGGACCTGCGCAGCGCCATCCAGCGTCGTGTCGACCACAGCCCGGAAGCGCTGGAGGTGCTTCGGGATCGGGCCGTGTTCTCCATGGTCGGTCGCCGGCTGACCGAGGCGGAGCAGCAAAGGCGCCAGACCGAGGCGGAAAAGATCGTGCGCAGCTACACGCGAAAAGCCGTGGTGGGAGCGCTCGCGGCCGTGAGCCCGGGTACCGATATTCTGATACAGGGCTATCTTGGCAGCGCGCTGGTGAAGGAGTTGTGTCGCCTCTACGATGTCCCTGCGCGAGACGTGGAAATCAGCCGGCTGCTGGATCTCAGCCAGAGCTATGTGGGTCGTACCCTGCCGATCGCCCTGGCGGTGGCGGGGAACGCCATGAAGGCCTTCCCGGGAGCCGGTACCATAGCCGGAGGTGTCACCCACGCGGTGGCCTATGGTCTGATATTCGATGCCCTCGGGCGCGGTCTGTCCCGATCGCTGGCGGAGGGAGGTGAATTGCGTCCCGCCGCGGCCGCGCGGCGTTTCAGGGAGTCCATGAGTGAGGATCTTGGAGCGCGCACGATTCGCATTGCGCGGATGGCTCTCGAGGAAGAAGAGTCGGGACGCCGAGAGCAGCCCTGACGGTGGCGAGGCCCATCTGGCGCTTGCCAAGGAAAGCCTGAGGGATCTGCTGAGTGATACCCGTGTTCCGGAGCAGGTGCGCGCCCAGCTTGCCCGCGATTACGAGGAAGTCCGCGAAATGCTCGAGAAGCTGGAGCACGGTCACGTGCATATCGCGGCATTCGGCAGGGTGGGGGTGGGCAAATCCTCTCTGCTCAACGCCCTTCTGGGGGAGCAGCGTTTTGCCACCAGCCCGCTGCACGGTGAGACCCGTCAGGCAGGCAGAGCCGCCTGGAAGCAGGAGGACGCCGGCGGCGTATTCCTTATCGACACGCCCGGAATCGACGAGATCGGTGGCGAGGATCGGGAGCGTGCGGCCCGCGAGGCCGCGGAGCGTGCGGATCTTCTGCTTTTCGTTGTGGAAGGGGACCTCACAAAAGCCGAGATGGATGCCCTCGCGGTGCTTGCGGGCCAGGGGCGGCCCCTGCTGCTGGTTCTTAACAAGGCGGATCGCTACCGGGACGGGGAAATCCGTCAGCTTCGCGAGCGACTGATCGAGCGGACGCGCGGGCTGGTGTCCGAGAGCAACGTCATTTGCGTCAGCGCCGATCCCCGGGCGGACGGCCAGCCCCGCGTGCAGGAACTGGTTTCCCGGCTTTGGGCGATTTTGGAGAAAGAGGGTCGGACACTGGCGGCGATGAACGCGAGCCTGTTTGCCGGGCATCTCAGCGAGGCCATCGGACGTCGCATTATCGAGGTCAAGCGGCGCGTTGCCGAGCGGGTCGTGCGGACTTACTGCATCGCCAAGGGTGTCGCGGTGGCTTTCAACCCCGTGCCGGTAGCCGATCTGGCAGCTGCCGCCCTGGTGGACGGCAGCATGGTTGTGCATCTGTCCCGGGTCTACGGTCTGCCGCTCACCCGGCGGGAGGCCGGGTCCCTGGTCAGGGTGGTTATCACCCAGATGGCTGCCCTCATGGGTACGGTATGGGCGGTGCACCTTCTTTCCTCGGCCCTCAAAATGGGCACCGGCGGCATGTCGGTGATGCTCACGGCCGGCGCCCAGGGCGCCGTCGCCTACTACAGCACCTATGTGGTCGGTCAGGCCGCAGAGCGTTATTTCGCCATGGGCAAGTCCTGGGGAGATGCGGGTCCGCGTGTCGTCGTGGCGGAGATACTGGAATCGGTGGACAGGCAGTCCATTCTGAGACAGGCTCGGGACGACCTCAAAGCGAGACTGAGCGGCGCCGCGAGTGAGAAATTATGACGGACGAGACCAGGGAACTCATCTGGAGAACGGTTGCCAGGATTCCACCGGGCCAGGTGGCCACTTACGGGCAGGTGGCCAGGGAAGCGGGGCTGGGACGACGGGCACGGATGGTCGGACGCGCCCTCCGGTCTCTCCCTCCGGGCAGCGACGTGCCATGGCACCGGGTAGTCAACGCCAGGGGAGAAATCTCGCTTCCCGCATCCGGCGACTCGGGACAGGAACAGCGCCGCAGGCTCCAGGCCGAGGGCATCGTTTTCAGCGACGGGAGAATCGACCTGGACCGGTTTCGCTGGCAGCCATCCCTGGACGAGTTGCTATGGGGTCCGCCGGATCCCTGAGTTTCCTGGCGGAACCGGGCGATTCCCGTTCGTCGGCGAAGAGAAGTCATGGTGGGGAGGCGGGCGAACTCGGTACGGGACCGCAAGACGCGAAACAGGACAGCGGAAATGATGAGTCAAGCAACGCTGGTCTGCTTCTCTCACGGAAAAGAGAGCGGGCCGTGGGGCGCCAAGATCTCTGCCATGGCGGAAACGGCGCGGGGCCGAGGATGCCGAATCGAGTCTCTCGATTATCGCGGAATGGAGGATCCCGGGGCCCGGGTCCGGCTGCTGACGGAATTTTGCCGGGAGCTCGGGACGCCGCCTGTCCTGGTCGGTTCCAGCATGGGCGGACACGTGGCGGCGTCAGCTGCCGCACAACTGCCCGTCGCGGGTTTGTTTCTTATCGCGCCGGCCTTTTACATGCCCGGGTACGAGGCACTGACCCCGGAACCTTCCTGCCCGCTGATTTCCGTCGTCCACGGCTGGGACGATGAGGTGGTGCCGGCGGAAAACAGCATCCGCTGGTCCCGGGAGCACGGAGCGGAACTGCATCTGATTCCCGGCGATCACCGGTTGACGTCGGAACTGGAGCGGATCCTCGAGCTCTTCGAGATGTTCCTCGAGCGCGTCCGGGCCGGCTGAGGCGCGCGATCAGCGACGCTCACGGATCGCTTTTATGGCGATCCTGTCGATGAGGCCCGGGGCGACCAGCCGCACCCAGCGACCCAGTTTTCCTCGCCGGGACGTAATGAGCAGTCGCTGGCGTTTTTCCATGGCGTCGACGATCAGCTCCGCGCAGCGTTCCGCGGTCATGATCCGCGACTCCTGCATGGGGGTTTCTCCCAGCGGCCGGCCGTCGGTGCCGAGGGCGCGGCGGTGGATCTGGGTTACCACGAAATCGGGGGCGACGACGGTGACCGTCACGCCGGTGTCTTCCAGCTCGATCCGCAGTGAATCGAAAAAGCCGACCATCGCATGCTTGGAGGCGCTGTAGCCTGTTCGTTCAGGGACGCCTGTCAGCCCTGCGAGACTCGCCACGGCGACGATCCGTCCCCGGGACTCCCTGAGATAGGGCAGTGCGGCCATGGTGCAGTAGGCCGCGCCGAGGTAGTTCACGGCCATGATTTTTTCCAGCACGCTCCAGTCCTCGAGTTCGTCAAGGCGTGTCCACATGGTGACCCCGGCGTTCGCCACCAGGGTGTCAATCCGACCAAAGGTCTCCACGGCGTTGTCGGCCAGGCGGCGGCACTGGGCCGCATCGGTGACGTCCGTTTCCACGGGCATCACTTCCGCACCGAGCGCCCGGCATTCTTCCGCCAGCGTCTCCAGGCGCTCCAGATTCCGGGCTGCCACTACCAGTCGCGGTCGCTGCGGGGCAAGCGCCAGGGCCAGCGCGCGGCCGATGCCTTCTGAGGCACCGGTGAGAATGACGACGTTGTCTGTAAATGCGCTCATCCGGTTTGTTGATTCCCCGTGACTGCCCGGGTCGGCAGCGTATCACGGACCGGCCTGTGGCCTGTCGTTTGCGCCGGCAATCGGCTGCGCGTAACGTGACGGGAAACGACTGCCAGGAGATCAAAACCAATGGACCGGATCCGCGTTGCCGCCTGCCTTGCAGCCCTGATGCTCGTTGCCTGCGACCCCGGTCGGGACGAGCCTCCGCCCGACGTCAAGGACACGATTTTCGACGAGCAGGTGAAAGCTCTCGACAAGGCCCGAGGCGTCGAGGACATCCAGGACGAGCACATGAAGAAGCTGCGGGAAGCGGAAAAGAAAGACGGGGGCAGCTGACACATTCATGGAGAGAATAACGGAGCCGGAGCTGATGGAGGACGGCGAGCAGGCCCTGGCCTACGCTCAGGCTGATTTCGAGGAGCCCAACCGTCTTTTCGTGGAGCTTTTCCAGTCGCGGTTTCCGGACTGGACCGCAAAGGGGACGATTCTGGATCTGGGCTGCGGGCCGGGGGATATCTGCCTGCGGCTCGCCCGAACTTTCCCTGAATGCGGAGTGGACGGCCTGGATGGATCCGCCGCCATGATCGACCTGGCCAGGCGCGCGCTCGTCGGCAGCGGGCTGGAGAACAGAGTCCGCTTCATCCAGGGCCTGGTACCGGGTGCACGGCTGCCCGAGTCCCTGTATCAGGCCGTCACGAGCAACAGCCTGCTGCACCACCTTCATCGTCCCGAACTTCTCTGGCGGGCGATCAGTGACCTGGGAGAACCGGGAGCCCCGGTCCTGGTCATGGACCTGCTCCGGCCGGAGAGCGTGACCCGGGCCCGGGAGATCGTGGACAGCTACGCCGGAGATGAGGCGCCGGTGCTAAAGGAAGATTTCTACAATTCCCTGCTCGCCGCATTCGAGCCGGCGGAGGTGGCTCGTCAGCTCGATGAAGCGGGGCTCGGGAATCTGAAAATCGACCTTGTCAGCGACCGCCACCTGGCGATCTGGGGACGGCTGCCCCGCTCCTGATCGAACTCAGCAGCTCACGCCCTCGAGCGTTTCGACGAAGCGCGTGCGCCAGGCGTCGATATCGTTTCGGCGCAGCACCTCGATCATGGCCTGATAGCGCTCGCGACGCTCCTTTACCGGCATATTGGCCGCCTGCTGAATGCCTTCAGCCATGCCTTCCACGTCAAACGGGTTGACCTGGATCGCCGACTCCAGTTCTGCTGCGGCGCCCGCCAGGGTGGACAGCACCAGGGCTCCGGGGACCTGCGGATCCTGGGCTGCCACATATTCCTTCGCCACCAGGTTCATGCCGTCACGCAAGGGTGTTACCAACCCGATCTTGGCCGATCGCATGAGTCCCATCAGCATGCTGCGGGAGAATCCGCGGTTCAGGTAGCGGATGGGAATCCAGTCGGGCTCGGCAAATCGACCGTTGATGTTTCCGGCCGCCTGTTCGAGCTCTTCGCGGATGTCCTGGTAGGCGCGGACCCCGGTACGCGTGGGCGGCGCGAACTGCATGTAAACCAGACGGCTCCGGGTTTCCGGATACCGGACCAGGAGTTCCTCGAACGCCCGGAAGCGTTCGGGCAGACCCTTGCTGTAATCGAGCCGATCCACGCCAAGTACCAGTTCCCGGCCGGCCAGCCCGTCCAGCGTTCTGCCCACGGTGGCCCCGGTGACAGACTTCTCCGCCATGCGGATCACGTGGTCCACGTCGATACCGATAGGGAAAGCGGCCACGGTGATTTCGCGGCCGCCCGATCTGAATCGATCGTGGCCGAGCTTGGCCTGCAGGAGTCCTTCCCGCGCAAGACCCTCGGTAAAATTCCGGACGTCGTTGGCCGTCTGGAACCCGATCACGTCGTAGCGGGTCAGATCCCGCAGAAGATCGATGTGCCCCGGAAGCGTTCTCAGCACGTCGATATTCGGGAACGGCACGTGCAGGAAAAATCCCACGGGGTTGGCGACGCCGGCCCGGCGAAGTTCCGCCGCCAGGGGTATCAGATGGTAGTCGTGCACCCAGATCAGGTCGTCGTCCTTGAGCAAGGGCAGGAGCTTGCGGGCGAAGAGGGCGTTGACCCGTCTGTACGCGTCCTGGAAGCGGCGCTCGAAGCGGAAGAACCCCAGCATGTAATGACAAAGGGGCCAGAGACAGATATTGCTGTAGCCGTTGTAGTAATCCTCGAAATCCGCCTCGTACAGATCGATGGTGGCGTACTCGATGTTGCCTTTCCTGACGATGTCGGGCGCCGAGGGTTCTCCCTGGCGGGTTTTCCCGCCCCAGCCGAACCAGAGTCCGCCATTCTGGTGAAGAGCCGCCAGAAGACCCACCGCAAGCCCGCCGGACGGCTTGCCGCCCTTGTGATCCGCGACCCGGTTGGATACTGCGACTAAACGGCTCAAAACGCTGTCTCCCATGTCTGGCTCAGCCGCAGGGCCCCGTTGATGATGCCGGCCATGCTGTAGGTCTGCGGAAAATTGCCCCACTGTTCTCCGGTCAGAGGGTTCAGGTCTTCCGCCAGCAGGCCCAGGAAGTTTCGTCGCTCCAGCATCTGGCCGAACAGCTCCCGGGCTTCCTCCTTGCGGCCGAGAGCGGCGAGAGCGTTGATATACCAGAAGGTGCAGATATTGAAGGCACTCTCCGGTTCTCCGAAATCGTCTGCCGCCCGGTACCGGAAAACATAGCCATCCTGAAGCAGCTCGTCCTCCACGGCCTTCACCGTGCCGACAAAACGCGGATCGTCGGCGGGCAGGAATCCCAGCTCGTGCACCAGCAGCATACTGGCATCCAGGTCCCTGCCGCCGAAGCTGTCGACGAAACAACCGCGCTCGCTGTTCCAGCCGTTCGCCAGGATCTCGTCGCGGATCTCCTCCGCGATACGGCTCCAGCGCCGACTGCGGTCCGTATGACCCAGCTGGACTCCGATGCGTGCCAGGCGATCGCAGCCGGCCCAGCACATGAGGCTCGAGAACGTGTGAACACGGGCGCGACCGCGGTACTCCCAGATCCCCGCGTCCGGCGCCTTGTACAGTTCGCGGGCTCTTTCACCCAGTGCCTCGAGCAGCTCGAACTGTCGGGTATCGCCGGTGACCGACAGCCGGCGATCGAAAAAGAACTGGGTGGCCGACATGATGACGGAGCCATACACGTCGTTCTGGATCTGCTCGTACGCCTGGTTACCCACTCTCACGGGTCCCATGCCCCGGTATCCGGGCAGCGATTCCACGATCCGTTCCGGCAGGTGGGATTCTCCGCCGATTCCGTAGACGGGCTGGAGCCGGCCCCCATCTGCGGCGGCAGCCACGTCCAGGATGTATCTGAGGTACGCCTCCATGGTGTTGGTGGCCCCGAGGCGGTTCAGGGCATGAACGACGAAAAAACTGTCGCGCAACCAGCAGTAGCGGTAGTCCCAGTTCCGCTCGCTGTCGGGCGCCTCCGGGACAGACGTGGTCATCGCCGCCACAAGCGCACCGGTGTCCTCGAAGGTGCAGAGCTTGAGGGCGATGGCGGCGCGGATAACGGCCTCCTGCCACTCGAAGGGGATGGACAGGGTACGGACCCAGCGATGCCAGTAGTCCCGGGTCTGCCCGAAAAACATCCGGCCCGTGGAGGACACCGATTCCCGCAGGCTTTCATCGGGTCCCAGGACGAACGTCATGGGACGGTTCAGCACAAACGGATACTCGTCCAGTACGTGACTGAGAGACGCGTCGGTAGTGAGGCGCAGGGTAATACCGGCGCAGAGGTAACGGATGTGATTGCTGCCGAAGGTTATGTCCGGCCGACCGCTGCCGTAATTTTTCGCGGGGCGCAGGCGTACCCGAACTCTCGGCGCGCCGGCCACGGGTACCAGATGGCGGATAATCATGGTCGGCCGGTAGTGACGGCCGAATTGCTCGAAACGGGGCGCGAAATCCACGATCTTCATTGCGCCGCCATTTTTGTCGGTCAGGATGGTTTCGAGGATGGGCGTATTGGTGACGTGCTGCTGCCGGGATTCGACCAGATCCTCGAGTTCGAAATCGAAAAAGCCGGCCTCCGGTTCCTCGTCGTTGGCGAGCAGTGAACAGAAGACGGGGTCCCCGTCGAACCGGGGAAAACATGACCAGACAATCCGGCCGTGCCTGTCCACCAGCGCCGAGATCTGGCAGTTTCCGATGACGCCCAACTCAAGACTCGACATGCACGGTCTCCTCCGGTTTTCCCCCGCCGCCAGGCAGGTTTTTATCCCGCCAAACCATCAATGTT
>JASFOT010000037.1:0-9954 GCA_050116375.1 Gammaproteobacteria bacterium
GACGATGGCATTCCCGAGACCGTGTGGCGTGTGATAGTAAGCGCCGAAATTGTGAGAGATGGCATGCACATAGCCTACGCCGGCGCGGGTGAAGGCAAGTGCTGCATAGTAGGACGCAAAGGCCATGGACTGCCGGGCCTCGACGTTCTTGCCCGTCGCAACGGCAGTGGGCAGGTTCTCCATGATCAGCCGCGTCGCGGCCAGGGCGTATGCGTCGGTCTCCGGTAGCGCGTTGGCGGAGATATAGGCTTCCACCGCGTGGGTCAGCGCGTCCATTCCGGTGGCCGCGGTCACGTTTGGCGGAAGGCCGGTCATAAGGCTTCCATCGAGGGCGGCCATCATGGGCACCAGCTTCGGATCCATGATTGCTGATTTCTTCTTCCGTCCCGGGTCGGAGACTACCGCCGCAATGGTGACCTCCGAGCCAGTGCCGGCGGTAGTGGGGACAGCAAACAACGGCAGCGGCGCCGAGAACACCTTGAACATCCCCTCCATTTTCGAAACCGGCTTTTTGTTCGTGGCTCTCGCCGCGATGACTTTTGCCGCATCGATGGGCGAGCCCCCGCCCACCGCGAGGATGGCCTGGCATCTTTCCCGCTTGAGGATTTTCAGCCCGGCTTCGATCTGGTCGATGGTGGGGTCTGGCAGGATCCCGTCATAGACAACGAATCTGATGCCAAGAGTTTCCAGCCGCTTCTCCATCTCGTCCAGCAGGCCTATCTTGACCAGCATGGCGTCGGTGACGATCAGTAATTTACGGACCCCCATGAGGGAAACGGCCTCGCACAGTTCCAGCGAAGACCCAGGCCCGGTGAACAGCGTAGGCTTGGGAAAGGGCAGGGTCTTGACCAGTCCCTTGAGGGTTTTCATCAGGCTCTGGTAGCCGGCAACCTGGACGCCAAACGGGATCATGATTCCGCCTTATGTTTTCTTGTCGTGCCCGGCACGGCGCCGGGCATTGTACCGGTTACCAAGTATAGGGAATCCTGCCCCGGTTGTGCCGGTGGCCGTGGCAGTATGTAATTAGGAGTTCCCGACTGACAGCGCGCGTATATCGAGTGGCGATGACGCGTCCGTGGTGCGGGAGGCGGCGCCGGAGCGGCGCCCCAAGGTCTTGTCGTACCGGAGCCAGTTCATGAAGAAAGTCGTCAGCGTATCTCTAGGATCCTCCTCCAAGGATTACGAATTCCAGACCCGCTTCCTCGGGCAGCATTTCCAGGTCAGGCGCGTCGGTGCGGACGAGGATGAAGGCAGGGCCTGGGAGCTGCTGCGGCGCTACCAGTCGGAAGCCGATGCCATCGGACTGGGCATGATCCGGGACCATTACGACATCGGCTCCCGGCGTCACGTGCACAAGGATACGGAGCGCCTGCTCAACGTGGTCACCCGGATTCCGGCGACAACCGGCTCGGAGTTGCGTCGATTGCTGCAGGTGCGGGCCGTCCGCCATGTGCAGAAGAAACTGGTCAACTACTTCAACAACAATCTGGTGCTCTTCCTTTCGGGAATGGTCAACTACGACATGGCTCTCGCCATGTCCGACTACACGCCTAACCTCAAGTTCGCGGATGCCGTCCTGGACACCGGGGCACCTGCAATTCTGACTTCCCTGGACCAGCTCGAGGTCTATGCGCGCGGCGCGCAGATCGCTTCGTCTTTTCTTCCCACCCAGCGGCTCTCCCGGCTGCCCGGACTCAGCAAGCTGCGGAAAGAGATTCTTGCCCGGGAGATGGAGAAGTGTCACGTGATCGTGGGGACCTACGACGATATCGCGGTATTCGGCACGCCCGCGAACCTTGAAGGCAAGACCCTGATCACGTCCGCCATTGACGAGGACGCGTTGGAGTTTTTCAAGGACTGTAATGTCAACCTTGTGGTGGACGTATCGCCCATGCTGTTCGACCAGGTCGTAGGCCTGAATACCATCCAGGCCATGGTACTGGCGGCTCTGGAGACGACGCCGGAGGAACTCTCGGAGCACGATCTGGAAGAAATCGTCGAGGAGTTGAAGATCGAGCCGCGTCTGCTCTATCCCACGGGCGAGTTTCGCAACATTCGCCGTTTTGCCTTCGTGGTGCATCCGCTGAGCCAGGAGTACATCCGGAAAGGATTCCCGGTGCCCAAGGGCACGCCCCAGTTTGTTATGGACCAGGTGGAGAAGGTCGCGGCACATATGCCGCCGATGGTCTATTGCAAGATGGACAACATTGTGTCTCCTACCGGTGCCGAGGCGGAGGGCTGGCTGATCTCCGTGGGCGGCACGCCGAAGGAGATGCTGACCCGAAGTCCTGAGTTTACCTACCGGCGGCTGCTGGCGGCCGCCAAGATGGCGGAAAAGATGGGGGCGCAAATCCTGGGTCTCGGCGCATTTACCAAGGTGGTCGGTGACGCGGGTGTCACCGTGGCGCGCCGGGCGACGATTCCCGTGACCACGGGGAACAGCTACTCGGCATCCGGCGCCCTCTGGGCTGCCGCCGATGCCATGCGCCGGATGAACCTGGTCAAGGTGGACGCGAAGGGAAAGGTTCGTGCCAAAACCATGGTGATAGGGGCATCGGGCTCCATTGGCTCGGTGAGCGCACGTCTGCTGGCCATGGCCTTCGACGAGGTTTATCTGGCCGGTCGTACCCTGAGCAAGCTGGAAGCGCTGAAGAAATCCATTCTGCAGGAAACGCCCGAGGCCAAGGTGGTGGCCACGGTGGATTACGAGCAGTATCTCGGTGAAATGGACATGATTGTCACGTCCACTTCCGGGGCGGGCAAGAAGATCCTCGACATCACCAAGGTCAAGCCCGGCTGTGTCATCACGGATGTGGCGCGTCCCCTGGACCTTCCGCCAGAGGAAGTGGCCAAGCGCCCTGACGTGCTGGTCATCGAATCCGGCGAGATCGAGCTTCCCAGCGACGTGCACATGAAGGACATCGGTCTGCCCAAGAACGTGATCTATGCCTGTCTGGCCGAGACCATCGTGCTGGCCCTGGAAGGTCGTTTCGAGGTGTTCACCATCGGCCGCGACACCGAGTGGCAGAAGGTCAAGGAGATCTACCAGCTGGGCCTCAAGCACGGCATGAAGCTGGCGGCGATCTCCGGTGTCAACGGTGTGTTTTCCGATGAGGACATCGCCGAGGTTGTGAGATTGGCGAGGCAGGCCCGAAAGACCTGGACGTCCGGCGTCGTGGAAAAAGGGAAAGCGCGCCCCGCAAAGGCGCCCTCAAAGAAAAAGGCGCCATCAAGGAAAAAGGCTGCGGCAGCAAAGACTCCTGCACCAAGGAAAAAGACTCCATCGAAAAAGAGGGCATCGAAAAAGGCTGCGGGAAAAAAGCCCGTGCGGAAAAAGACTGCCGGTAGGTCGCCTTCCGGGAAAAAGACGGCCGGGAGGAAAACCGCGTCTTCCAAGGCTCGAAAGAGCAGCAGGAAAAGGGCCAGATAAAGCCCGGTTTTCGCGCCGGCCTACAGCGAGTCCACTACCCGCTGGATAATGGGCGACGTGTGTCGCTCGGTGAAGTTGGAGAACATCAGGTTGAAACTGGCCGTGTAGCGGTCTTCGGTGCTCGGATTTGGCGGCACTGCATGCTCGAACCATGACATCCAGAGCATAAGGTCGCCCTCGCGCACGGGCAGCGTGATCTTGCCGCTGTTGTGCTTGTTGAGCTTGTCCGGCTGGGGCATCAATAGACCCATCTGGCTTCTCGGGTCCATGAACTGGATTCCGTCGGCGCCCTCCGGCAATCTGGCGTAATAAGTCCCGCTAAAAAAATTGTTCGGGTGTCGGTGTGATTTGTGGATCGCCCCGGGCCGGCCGATGTTGACCCACAGGCCGGTGATCTCGATGGGGTGCTTGTCGAGGGCAAGGAAGCCCAGAACTTCCTCGGCGCCGGCCTGTATCACCGATGCAAGCGGCTGAAGATCCGGGTCCATGTGCAGTTTCTGATGGCTCTGCATGAATTTGGCCGGGCTCTGGTCCCTCAGGTGCCCCATGAGTTCATCGGCCTTGCGAACCACGGCCTCGTTGATCCCGCGGGCGGTTTCCGGGTCAGCCCGCAGCCGCCAGACCAGGCTGGGGAACAGTGGCAGGACTTCCGAGGTTTCGAATCTGAAATCTGTGCTGTTCAATCCGTCCTCCTCCGATGGTTCTCGCGATCGCACCTGGTAATCATGCCAGCCGAATCGCCGTGGCGCATCGCCGTCACGCTTGAGTCGTATGGATGACGGATAGCGTGTGCCGGCTGGAAACCGGATTGGGGATCGGAAACAATTGCCGGTCTGCGTCCACAGGAAAATTGAACCGAATGGATGACCTTGTAGCCCGCGCCCAGGATTTTGCCGTCAATGCGCATCGGCGCATCGATCAGCGACGCAAATATTCCGGCCAGCCATACGACGCACATCTCAAGGCGGTGGCCGCGATCGTCCGGTCGGTCACAGACGACCCGGAGATTATCGCCGCGGCCTGGCTCCACGATACGCTGGAGGATACTCCGGCAACCTACGAGCAGCTGGAGGCCGAGTTCGGCGAGCGTGTGGCGCACATGGTGGCGGAACTCACGGACGTGAGCCGCCCGACCGACGGCAATCGGGCTGTCCGGAAGGCAATCGACAGACGACATCTGGCGCGGGCCAGTAGCCGGGCCAAGACTGTCAAGCTCGCCGACCTGATCGACAACTGTTCAGACATCGTAAAGCACGATCCGAAATTCGGCCGCGTCTTTGTCACCGAGGCGGCCGCCTTGATCGAGGTGCTGGAGGGCGGGAATCCACGGCTGCTGGCCCGGGCAAGAAAAAAAATCAACAAGAGTGCCGAACAGCTCGGGTTGCCGCCGCTCCAGCCGGCGGAGCTGTTGATCGAGGGCGAACTGGCCGGTCCCGATGACTCGTTGTTTGGACGGGCCAAGGTGGCGCGGCTGTTCGCCGATGCGTTTCGGGCCACGGATATCGCGCAGCCGCTGCGGTCCTTCGATTCGCTGCGGAATCCAGAGGACATCTCGAGTGTTATGGAGACCTGCGACGTTCCGGTGGCGGGAATCCGGATCGACGGTGTGGTAATGGGGTATACCTGTCGCTCGGATCTGGAGCAGGGTCCGGGGCATGCTCGCCTGCGGGCCTTTGCGGCTGATCAGGTGATCGTCGGCGATGCATCCCTGACCGACGTCATCCACGTCCTGAACCGCCATGATTTTTGTTTCGTGGGCTTGCTTGGCGATGTGGTCGGATATGTTTCCCGATCCGAGGTCCAGAGCCCGGTGGTTCGCATGTGGCTGTTCGGCATCATCACGTTATTCGAGATGACCATGACGGAACGCATCCAGTCGCGATGGCCGGCCGGCGAGTGGCAGGAGTTACTCCCGGCGGCTCGCCTGGCCAAGGCCCGGGCGCTGAAGGATGAGCGCGAGCGCCGCGGCCTGGCCAGCCGCGTGGTTGACTGTCTGCAGCTTCCTGACAAAGCGCAGATCCTGATGCAGGAACCTGGTTTCCTGGCCGAGATCGGGTTCAAGACCCGCGGTGCGGCCAAGCGGACGGTCAAGGATCTGGAGTCGCTGCGTAATCACCTGGCGCACGCCCAGGACATCGTCACTCATGACTGGGCCCAGATTGTCCGGCTGGTCAGCCGGGTCGAGGAAATGGCGGGTGGCGAACATTGAGTGTCCTTGCGGGTGCCGCGTATCAGATCGGATTCCTGTCGCAGGGGGCGGACTGGCTAACATCAGATTATGTGGTGGCGTAAACGCCCGAGGGGCGAGGAGAAGGTAATGAGCGATCGGGTTGCGGTGGTAACCGGCACCAGTTCCGGTATCGGTGCCGCTCTGGCAAGACGGCTGCTGAACGAAGGCTGGGCGGTCGCCGGCCTGTCCAGAAGAGAGGTCGAGCTGGAGCACGGGGACTACCAGCATATGGTTCTGGATCTCGGCAATCTTCATGCAGTTCAGACGCTGGCCGAGAAGCGACTGGGCGCCCTGATGCGGGACCCCCGCTGGGCTCGGGTAGCCCTTGTCAACAATGCCGCACTTGGCGGATCCCACAAAGGTATCGAGGACACCGATCCGGAGGAGCTGGCCTGGCTGCTCGCGGTCAATACGGTTGCGCCCGTTTACCTGATGGGTTTTGCGGCCCGAACCGTTCCGCCGCAGACCGCCCTGCGGATCGTCAACGTGTCTTCGGGTGCCGCTCATCGCGGTTTCCCCGGGCTGGGCGATTACTGCGCGAGCAAGGCAGCCCTGCGTCTGGCAGGGATGGCGCTGGGGGAGGAACTGCGGTCCGAGGGGCGGCCGGGCGGGGCGAGGGCGGATGCGGCGGTTCTTAGCTATGAGCCGGGTGTGGTCGATACCCCGATGCAGACCAGGGCGAGGTCCGGGGGCGGAGAGGATTCTCCCTGGAGCCGGCCCTTCCGCGACTTCAGGGAGCAAGGTCTCCTCGAGAAGCCCGAGGATGTGATCGGTCCGGTGGTGGAGTTCCTGTCCGGCGACGCCGGCAGCGCGTTTGTCGAAAAGCGTTTCGGCGCCTGATCGTCACCGGGCAACCCGTCACGACCGATGGAGAGCGGCTCGAAAGTTCGCGCGTTCCAGGCGGCGATGCAGAAGAGTCGCCGTCGGGCGAATGGCAGGACGGCCGTACAAGGCAGCCGGGGATGGGTTAGTCCGCCTTTAGCCTGCTCACCAGGTCCTGCCAGCGGGGATCGCCGCGCAGGGGGTCCGCTGCCGGGTCCACCGCGAGGTAGAAAAGGCCGTAGGGCTGCTCGTCGATAGCCCGGTTCATGTACTCGAATGCCGTGTCCAGCTCGCCGAGTTCACCATATACGAGACCGATCTCGGGCAGCGGCCAGTCAAGGGCGTCCGGGCTGGTAACCATTTCCCGGGCCTTGTCGCTCTGGCCGCTCCTTGCATAGTGATATGCGAGGCCTGCTCTGAGGTATGGCGTGTCAGGGTCGAGCTCGACCGCCTTCTGAGCGGCAGGAAAAACAGCGGCGTAGTTGCCTTTCCAGGACTCGGCGAATGCGATCCAGTACCAGGCTTCCGCGGTGTCCGGTTCCATCTGCAGGATCTCGGCCGCCTCCGCGAGCACCTCGTCCCAACTCCGGGCGAAGTACAGATTCTGCAAAAGCGAGACGCGGATCCGCACCATGCGCGGGTCCAGTTCGATGGCCCGTCTCGACTCCCGTAAGGATTCCTCGAACCGCCCGGCATCCCGCAAGACGTCTCCATAGCGGGAGTGACCATCGGCATCGCCCGGGCTCAGGGCCAGACCCCGCTGGAATGCTGCTTCCGCTTCGTCGAACCTGCGGCCCATTCTCAGGAGATCTCCGCGGGAGAAGTATCCCTGCGCCAGATCGGGGTCCAGTTCGGTGGCCCTGTCCGCGGCTTGAACTGCCTCGGTGATGGTTTCCGCCGGCCAGTAGTACCAGCTGGCCAGTTCGCCGACGGCCTGGGCCAGCCCGGCCCAGGCCAGCGCGTATTCGGGATCCAGGGCGATGGCCTCGCGAAACAGCTCCACGGCGCCCTCCAGGTTGGGCTGACTCTGTTCCTTGTCCAGCAGGTAGCGCGCCCGGAGTTCCAGATCCCAGGCTTCCAGGCTTTCGGTGGGCTGGTTGTCGATGCGCGCCTGCACTTCCGGCGAGAGTTCTGCCCGCAGGGCGCCCGCGATAGCCGTGGCAAGCCGGCTCTGGATCAGGAAAATATTCGATACCGTGAGCTGCTCGTCGTAGGACTCCGCCCACAGGTGCTCGTCCGTCCTGGCATCGATGAGCTGGGCATTGACCCGGATCCGCTCACCCGCGCGCTGAACACCGCCCTCGAGTACCGTGGCCACACCCAGCTCGGCGGCAATCTGGCGGATGGTCTTGGTGGTGCCGGCGTACTGCATCACTGAGGTCCGGGAGATCACTTTCAGGCCGTCGATCTTGGCAAGCTGCGTGAGCAGATCGTCATGTATGCCCGATGAGAAATACTCGTCCTGCCGGTCGTCGCTGCGAGTCACGAAAGGCAGCACCGCGATCGAGGGCTCCAGTCCGTCGAGGAATTTCGCCCCAGCCAGGGCCTGGGGATCCGTTTCCTCCGCCGGCCCGGGCGGCTGTCTGACATCGGTTCTCCCCTCCGCGATCGGCGCCGTTTCCGGTACCAGCCGGTCCAGGGCCAGGCCACCAATGGAAAGCGCCAGCAGGATCGCGATCAGTGCGTTCAGCCGTCGGTCGATGCGCTGGCTGTCGGCGTGGGTCAACCGGGCCTCCCGGTCCCGCCGCAGGCCGCCGGGCGTGATCTCATACGCCCATGAGAAAATCAGCACCGGGATGAAGAACAGGATGAGCAGGCCCAGAACCAGCTTGAAAGCCCAGTCCGGCGCGCCGAGATTTGGGAACAGCACATCCGCGACCTGGAGGATCAGCCACGACGCCACGAGGTACAGGAGCGCCGCTTTGAAGACGTGACGCCGCTTGAGTTCCTCGAAAAAAGACATGCGATTTGCCACGCCGCCAAATGTTGCCCCGATCATGACCAAACCCGGCGGATTGTCAATTTCCACGTGTTTAGTGTGACCCCGGTCTCATTTTTATCCCGTCGCCTCTGGACCCGGCCATCGTATTCATTTTTACTTAAGCCGGCCCTTGCTACAGGAGACAGAATATGCGCCGGCTATCTTTTCTTCGAACCGTTGCGGCGATCGTCAGCCTTTCCATCGCGTCGCTCGGTTTCATCCACGTTGCCCATGCCGGGATCATCGGTACCCCTCAAGTGGTACAGAGTGCCGAACACGCGGCTCAGATCGAGAAACTGCAGACCCTCATCGCTTCCGAGCAGGTGAGCGCGCAGCTGGTGGCCCTCGGTGTTGATCCCGAATGGGCGGCTGAGCGAGTCGCTTCCCTGACCCCGGAGGAACTTGCCGGTCTCGACGGTCAGCTGGAACAGCTTCCCGCGGGAGGCAGCGTGCTCGCCGTCATCGGCATTGTCTTCATTGTGCTGTTGATCCTGGAAATAACGGGCGTCATCGATATCTTCAAGAAGGTATAAATCGCCCCTGGGCTTTGTCTGGCTGATTCTGGCGTTCCTTCTGGGAGGATGCGCATCCCCCTCCGTTCGCCTGGCGGATTTGCCGACCCTCGCCGGCAAGGGGCGGATCGAACTGGAGGAAACGCCCTTCTTTCCGCAGGAGGAGCTGCAGTGCGGCCCGGCGGCGCTGGCTACCGCGCTCGGGGCCGCCGGCGTTCCCGCAGACCCCGCGGAGCTGGTCCCGGAGGTGTTCACTCCAGGTCTGGAGGGCAGCCTCCAGCCGGAGATGCTCGGTGCGGTGCGACGGCGCGGTCTCCTGCCCTACGAAATCTCCGGCGACCTGGACGCCCTGGCCGGCCAGCTTGTTGACGGCAGGCCGGTGCTGATACTGCAGAACCTGGGCCTTGCCAGTTATCCCGTCTGGCACTACGCCGTGGTGGTAGGTCTCGACCCGGCGATGAACACATTAGTGCTGCGGTCCGGCCGCGAGCGCCGGCTGATCATGTCGGCGGGGAAATTTCACAAGAGCTGGGAACGGGCAGGCCGCTGGGGCTTTGTGGTCATCCGCCCCGGCCAGCTTCCGGCCGACATAGATGCCGCAGCTTACGCAAAGGCCGTAGCCGGACTCGAAACCGCGGGCCGCTTCGAGGACGCTGCCCTCGCCTGGGAGGCGGGACTGGTCGGGTCGCCGGACGAGGCCGTTTATCTTTTCGGGCTCGGTAACGCCCGCTATGCGCTGGGTGACAAGGCAGGCGCGCGGGCATCCTGGGAACGCTTTGTCCGGCTCAGACCCAACGATCCGGCGGGGCTCAATAATCTCGCCGTGGTTCTCGGAGAATCCGGTTGCGTACAGCGGGCGCGCTCCCTGGCGCAACAGGCCCTGGCCGGCCTGCCGACGGGCGATCCGGTGGCGGAGGAGATTGCGCAAACGCTGGAGACTTTGCGAGCCAGGCCGGCACAGCCGGAGCCGACCGGCTGC
>JASFOT010000038.1:0-9864 GCA_050116375.1 Gammaproteobacteria bacterium
AGGCGCTTCGCCTGACCTCGCCTCGGGTCAGGCCGGTGGTCCGCTGGGCCGCCGCGAAACTGGGAGTCAGTCTTTCGATTTCTTGACCGCCTCGTAGGCCTCCAGGGCCCTCTTCCTCGAGGCCGCGAGGTCGACAATGGGTTCCGGATAGTCTTTTCCCAGCCGGAAACCGATCTTCGTGCGCTCTCCCTCGGGCATCTCCCAGGGCTTGTGAAGAAATCGTGGAGGGACGTCGGCGAGCTCGGGAACAAACTGCCGCACGTAGCCGCCGTCAGGATCAAACTTCTCTCCCTGAAGAACGGGATTGAAGATTCGGAAATAAGGTGCCGCGTCGGCCCCGCAGCCGGCCGACCATTGCCAGCCCATGGTGTTGTTCGCCAGGTCGGCGTCAACAAGGGTGTCCCAGAACCACTCGGCGCCGTCGTGCCAGTGACGCTGCAAATTCTTAACCAGGAATGAGGCCACGACCATCCGGATGCGGTTATGCATCCAGCCTGTCTGCCACAGTTGCCGCATCCCGGCATCCACGATCGGAATGCCCGTCCGACCTCTCTGCCAGTTCTCGAGAGCATCTCCGTCTCCCCTGTTCCAGGGGAAGTCGGCGAAACGCTCGTTCATGGGTTCCTCAGTTGTATGGGGGAAATGGAAAAGAACATGGTGCGCGAACTCTCGCCACCCGAGCTCCCGAAGATAGGCCTCGGAGCCTTTTTCGCTCCCGCCCGCCGACCGCGACGCGACTGCGTGCCAGACGGAATGCGGGGAGATTTCGCCAAAATGCAGATAAGGCGACATCCGGGAAACGCCTTCCAGTCCGGGGTAGTCACGCCGTTTTGCGTAATCGGTCAAGGCTTCGTCGAGAAAAGCGTCCAGGCACCGGGAGGCCCCTGCTTCCCCGGGATTCCATGTCTCCGCCATGCCTTCGTACCAATGGATATGGGGCATCAGCTCCAGCGCATCCAGCGGCAGAGATTCCGGCCAGGAGCTCATTGGCCGCAGGTTGTCGGGACGTCCCGATGGCTCCTTCGGAGAAGACCCTGCCCGGCAGGCTTTCCAGAACGGGGTGAAGACCCTGTAGGGCGATCCGTCTGACGTTTCCACAGTCCAGGGTTCGAACAGCAGGGCGCCGTTGGAGCTCCGGACCTCCAGTCCCTCATCCCTGAGCGCCGCTTTCACGCCGGAATCGCGCTCCCGGCTGACCGGGTCGTACAAACGGTTCCAGAAGACCGCTTCGGCGCCTGATTCCTCGACCAGTTCCCGGAGGATCTCGAGGCTGGGTCCGGCGCGCAGAATGAGCCGGCTGCCGTCCTCGTAAAGGGCGTCGGCCAGCCTCTCCAGGCTCTGGTGGAGCCACCAGCGCTGCGCCGCGCCCGGCGGCCAGGGTTCCTCTTCCCGGGGCGCCCAGATGAAGACTGGCAGCACATGTTCGTATTGCTCGGTGGCAGCGAGGAGCGCCGGATTGTCACAAGTGCGAAGATCACGGCGAAACCAGACGATGGCGGTTCCCATGGCGGCAGACCTCAGACGATCCTGCAGCGGCGTCCGCCGGACAGGTAGGAATCGATATTCGCCGCAATCTCGTTCACCGCCCGCTGGCGTGCTTCCCGCGCGGCCCATGCAATGTGCGGAGTCACGATCAGATTGGGAATGTCCTCGGCCAGCAGCGGATCGCCGTCCACCGGAGGCTCCTGGGGCAGGACGTCCACCGCCGCGCCGCCGATCCGTCCTGCCCGCAGCGCATCTGCCAATGCCGCCGAGTCCACCAGCCCGCCGCGGGCCGTGTTGATCAACAGGGCATCCGGTTTCATCATTTCGAGCTCTCCGGCGCCAATCAGCCCCCGATTCTCCGCGGTGAGGGGGCAGTGCAGGCTTAACACATCGGATTGTCTCAGCAATTCCTCCAGGGGGACGCGGTCATCCTCCTCCAGATGGGCGTCCGTGCGCCTCGCCGCCAGAACCCGCATGCCGAAGGCCCGCCCAATGGTGGCGACAGCGCTGCCCAGCTGGCCCAGGCCGATGATTCCAAGCGTGCGGCCCGACAGCTCGCGGATGGGAAAATCCAGGAGGCAGAATTGCGGGCTATCCCTCCAGGCCCCGCGACGGAGAAGGTTCCCGTAACCATCGAGATGATGGGTAAGGGCCAGAATGACAGCGAAGACATGCTGTACCACCGACTGAGTGCAGTAGCCGACGATGTTGCATACACCGATACCCCGCCGTCGCGCCACTTCCAGATCGACGTTGTCGGTGCCGGTAGCTGCCAGGCAGATCAGCTCCAGCCTTGGCGCCAGTGCGAGACGCTGTTTGTCCAGCCGTATCTTGTTCGTGATAAGAATCTGCGCCGGCTCGAGTCTCGCCTCCAGTTCGTCGTCGGAAGTGACGTCGAACATCTTGAGTTCCACCCCGGTTGCCTCCAGCGGAGCCGGGTCGATGTCGTCGTGGCTGACCGTGCGGAAGTCGAGGAAGGTGGCCTGCACCAGTTGATCCCTCCGGTGAAAATCGGGGGTCAAGGTTACACTATGGAAACCGGGCCGAGGTCAGGGGGGCTGGCCGCGGGGAGAAAAACGGCTGCGGGCATGTACAGGGGTACGATACTGAATCTGGAAAAAGAATTCTGGCTGGCCCGCTCGCTGGAGGAAATGAGCCAGGAGGAGTGGGAAGCTCTCTGCGACGGCTGCGGCCGCTGCTGCCTGCACAAGCTGGAGGATTGCGACAGCGGAAAGATCTACTACACGCGTGTGGCCTGCCGGCTGCTGGACGTGGAGACTTGCCGCTGCACCGATTATCTCAATCGGCAGGAGCGGGTGGATGACTGCGTCCGGATAGACAGGCGATCCCTGAGGGATGCTTCCTGGTTGCCCGGTACCTGTGCATACCGACGGCTGGCCGAAGGCAGACCGCTGGCCTGGTGGCATCCGCTGGTTTCCGGGGATCCGGATACCGTGCGTCGGGCCGGCATCTCCGTCAGCGGCCGTGTACTGCCCGAGGCCAACGTGGCGCCGGAGGGCCTGGAGGAGCATGTGATCCGATGGATAAGGAGATGACGACCGGCGGTCGTGAACAGGGTTTCAGGGCCTGGAGCGAGTACCGGGAATATCCCGAGGCGGACATGCAGCGGCGTGCCACGGCGTTCCGGGAGGATATCCACCGGCGCAGAACCATCCGGGACTTCGACGATCGCCCGGTGCCGAAAGCGGTGATTCAGGAATGTATCCGGGCAGCCACGGCGGCTCCCAGCGGCGCGCACATGCAGCCCTGGAGATTCGTCGCCGTTTCAGATCCCCGGATAAAGAAAAGGATTCGCGTGGCGGCGGAGGAGGAGGAACGTCATTTTTACGAGCATCGCGCGTCCGCTGAATGGCTGGAAGCTCTTTCCATGCTCGGGACCACCGCCGAAAAGCCGTTTCTGGAAACGGCCCCCTGGCTGATTGCAATCTTCGAGGAGCGCTGGGGGCTGACTGCCGGTGGACAGCGTCGGAAACATTACTATCCCACCGAGTCGGTCGGCATCGCCACCGGGTTCCTGATCGCTGCCCTGCATAATGCGGGACTTGCCAGCCTGACTCATACGCCCAGCCCGATGAAGTTCCTGAACGAAATCCTCGGAAGGCCTCGCAACGAGCGGCCTTTTCTCCTGCTGGTTGCCGGTTATCCTGCGGAAAAGGCCTCGGTGCCGACCCTGGAGCGCAAGCCCCTGGAGGAGGTCGCGGAGTTCCTGTGATCAACCGGAACCCGAAAGAAGACCATGTCTGAAAGCATTCATCAGTTCTTTGTCGATGCCTCGGATTTCCTCTGGGGCCCCACCTGTCTGATACCCCTGCTGCTGGGAGCCGGCCTGTTCCTCACCGTAAAGCTGCGCGGGCTGCAGTTCCGGCAGCTGGGCACTGCTCTTCATCTTGCCTTCATCATCAGGCGAGAGAACGACGGCGACGGTGAAATCTCTCATTTCGCGGCGCTGATGACCGCGCTGGCCGCGACCGTGGGCACCGGAAACATTGTCGGCGTGGCGACCGCGATCGCCGCCGGCGGGCCCGGCGCCCTGTTCTGGATGTGGATCACCGGGCTGGTGGGCATGGCCACCAAGTACTGTGAAGCGCTGCTGGCGGTGAAGTACAGGGTGACCGACGAAGCCGGTGAGCAGGCCGGCGGCCCGATGTATTACCTCTCCCGTGGGCTTTCGGCCAAGGGCGCCGGGCGGCTGCTTGGCGGCCTGTTTGCCATATTCACGGCGCTGGCGGCCTTCGGGATCGGCAACATGGTGCAGTCGAATTCGCTGGCAGATGCCGTCGAGGGTGCCTTCGGCGTTCCGGAGTCGCTGACCGGAGCCGCGGTGGCTGTGCTGCTGGCTCTGGTAGTGATTGGCGGGGTCCGGTCCATCGGCAGAGTGACATCGGTGCTCGTTCCGGGAATGGTGCTGCTGTACATGATCGGTTGCGGTTGGGTCCTGCTCGTCCACATCGGCCAGGTGCCGGCGGCAATCGCCACAATAGTCACGGATGCCTTCACCGGGACCGCGGCGGCCGGCGGCTTCCTGGGCGCCGGGATCGCGCAGGCCATGCGATTCGGCGTGGCGCGAGGAATTTTCTCCAACGAATCGGGCCTGGGTTCCGCCGGGATTGCGGCGGCGGCCGCCCAGACTCGTGAGCCGGTCCGCCAGGCCCTGGTGTCCATGACCCAGACTTTCATCGATACCATCGTCGTGTGCTCGTTTACCGGTATCGCCATCGTCGCTTCGGGAGTGTGGTCCACCGGTATGAACGGCGCCGCCCTGACTCAGGCTGCTTTCGATTCGGCTCTGCCCGGAAATCTCGGCAGCAGCCTCGTGGCGATATGCCTGGCGTTATTCGCCTTCTCGACCATTCTGGGCTGGGGCTATTATGGCGGGCAGTGCGTGGCCTATCTGTTCGGTCGGCGAGCGGTCATGCCTTACAAGGCCATGTTCATTGCTGCCGCGTTCGCAGGTTCGATCTACAGTCTCAATTTTGTATGGGTATTCTCGGACGTGATGAATGGCCTGATGGCGCTTCCGAACCTGGTGGGACTGGTGCTTCTCAGCGGTGTGGCTGCAGCGGAAACCCGGGCCTACCTGGAACGCCAGGGCGCTGCGGTAACCGTATCCGCCAGGGACTGAACTAGCCGGTGTTCTGCAGGCCGTGGGCTATGCCGTTCACGGTCAGGAGAAGCGTATCCAGCAGTTCCCCGTCCTGGCGGTCTGTCGCCCGCCAGCGTCTGAGCAGATCCACCTGCAGAAGGCTCATGGGATCCACGTACGGATTTCTCAGGCGAATGGCTCTCTGAAGCACCTGATCGTTTTCCAGCAGTGAATCGGCATCCTTCAGGCGCAACACCAGGTCCACGGTACCCTGGAAACTGTCGCTGATCCGGCGGTGGATGGGTCTCAGGCCCGGCTCCGCCAGCGACCCATACTGATCCGCGATGGACATGTCGGCCTTGGCCAGCACCATTTCGATGTCCTCCAGAAGCGCTTTCATAAACAACCAGTCTGAGAACATCTCCTTGAGCAGGTTTTCGCCGTGAGCGGCTATCGCGGCTTCCAGGCCCTCCGCCAATCCGTACCAGCCGGGCAGAACGCAGCGGTTCTGTGACCAGGCGAAGACCCAGGGAATGGCGCGTAGATCGCGGACGCCCTGACCATCGCGGCGGCTGGACGGCCGGGACCCGATATTCATGCGCTCGATCACGTCGATGGGCGTCGCCGCCCGGAAGAAATCGTAAAAACCGGGGGTGGAGTACACGAGATCCCGGTAGGCCTTGGCGCTGGTCCTGGCGATAAGATCCATCGCCTTGTCCCAGGCCGGTTCCGGGGTTGGCCTGTCGTGGAGGTGGGTCGCCAGAATCACCGAACCAGCGGCCTGCTCGAGCGTCCTGATAGCGATGCCGCGCAGCCCGTACTTCGCGTTGATGATCTCGCCCTGCTCCGTGACCCGCAGCACGCCCCGCACTGCCCCAGGGGGCGCCGCCATGACCGCCACATGCGTCTTGCCCCCGCCCCGGCTGATCGTGCCTCCCCGGCCGTGGAACAACGTCAGATCCACGGCGTGACGGTCGGCACAGTCTGCCAGCGCCGATTCGGCGTTCTGCAGCGCCCAGCGGGCACCCGCGATACCGGCGTCCTTGTTGCTGTCGGAATACCCGATCATGACGATCTGGCGGTCATTCCGTGTGGTGAGATGATTTCGGTAGACGGGATCCCGAAGAAGCCTGTCCAGGACTTCCGCGGCGGCCTCGAGGTCGTCCAGGGTCTCGAAAAGCGGTGCAACGTCCAGCGGCACCCTGCCGTCCGGATCGGTCAGCCCGGCCCAGCGAGCCAGCGCCAGCACCGACAGCACATCATCGGCATTCTGGGCCATGCTGACGATATACGGCCCGACGGCTTCGTCTCCGTACCGGCGTCTTGCTTCCGCGACGCTGGTAAACACGTCCAGAACGGAGTCACACTCAGCGTCCATGTCCCGCGCAGGGTCCATGGGGGCAGCCAGCAGCGCCCGGAGCCTTCTGGTTCTCTCTGTGGGCGAAGCCGTTTCCCAGTCCGCGTTTCCCAGGAGCCGACCCACCACCCGCCGGTGAACCAGCGCATCCTGCCTGAGATCCAGGGTCGCCAGGTGGAATCCGAAAGTCCTGACGCGCCAGGCAAGGCGCCGAATCCCGAACAGGCCGGCATTGCTTCCCCGATTTTTGCGCAGGCTGTCGGCAATAACCTCGAGATCATCCAGGAAGGATGCGGCGTCGGCATATCCATTCGATCGATCCTCTGAGGTCGCCCTGAGGCGTGCCGCCATCAGGCGACACAGGATGCGGTACGGCATGTTCCTGTGTCTGGGCGGTATGGTCTCCAGGGCCTCCGGCAACGCCTTGCCGTAAACGTCGCAGCGCTCGAAAACGGCGTCTTCCACCTTGATCCGCGACGGGCATTGGGTCAGTACGTCTTCCAGCCGGCTCAGTTCGGCCGCATAACGGGCGAGAATCGCCTGGCGCTGGGACGCCAGGGTTGCCCGTATGGTGGCCGCGGAAACATTCGGGTTGCCGTCCATGTCGCCCCCGACCCAGGAGCCGAACCGAATAAGCACCGGAATCCGGATTTTCTCCGTCAGATCGCCGAAGACTTTCACGAGGGCCCTTTCCAGCATCTCGTAGAACACGGGCACAACGCGATAGATCACATCTGTCAGGAAAAACAGCACGTGTTCGAATTCATCCCGCACCGTCATGCGTTGACCGGGGTGCTCCTCCGTCTGCCAGGTGGAAGTCAGTTCTTCCCGGATTCGCTCCCATGCGGTTGCGGTTTCGTCCGGCGTCAGTGAAGGGTCCATCAGTTCCACGAGGCGACGGGCGATACGCTGTTGCTTCCGGAGAACAGTTCTCCGTGTCGGCTCCGTCGGGTGGGCGGTGAACACCGGCTCTACGCGGATGGAGTCGAGCAGCACCTGCAGGTCGTCGGGGGTGCTTACGGCGTGGGCGAGCCGTGAAAAGGCGTCTTCCAGGTTGCCGGGCTGCGGGCCCCCGGCCTCCCGCAGCCACTCCCGGCGCCTCCGGATCCGGTGTACCCGCTCGGCCAGGTTGACGGCCTGGAAGTAGCTGGAGAAAGCGCGGATGAGTTCGGGCTCGAGAGCCGGGTCCACCGCGACCGGCAGCTGCTGCAGACTGTGGCCGCTTTGTTCCCGGCTTCCGATGGAGGCGTGCCGTACTGTCTCGACCAGGTCGAACAGGGTTTCACCGCACTGCTCGCGGATGAGTTCGCCCAGCATGGTGCCGAGTTGGCCCACGTCGTGACGCAGGGCCTCGTCCTTGGCTTCGAATGTCAGGGAAGGTCGCGACATTATCGGGTCTGCGGGCGGAAAACTCCGGCTGAGGGAATGATCGATAACTCGTCATCATCCTGATCGGCCGGTCAGCCTGCAACGTAAAGCCGGGATCGCGGCCAATTTCGGGGGTTTGCCCGGGCGGCCGCAGGACATACGGTAAAGATTGTCCGTCGCGAGGCGGGCTGGCCGGACCGGACGCCGGGGCTGCCAGGGAGGGCAGCCAGCGTCCGGTCGGCTTTTTTCCCGTTGCGACGGTGGCGGCAGGCGTGCTATTAGAGTTCGTTCCGCGACCGGAACAAACCCCGGTCGGGGCTCCGGAGCAGTTCGAGGAGAGACATTGCCGATTGCCCTCCCCGACGCCCACGGCATGGCAATGCTGGGGCTCACGATTCTGGCGCTGGTCTTGTTCTCCCGGGACCGTATTCCCCTGGAGACGTCGTGCCTGATCGTTCTGGCGCTGCTGGTGATTGGCTTCCAGGTGTTTCCCTACAGCCACGACGGCGCCGTCATCAGACCCACGGAGTTCTTCGTCGGCTTCGGACACGAGGCGCTGGTGACCATCGTGGCCCTGATGATTCTGGGCAAGGGCCTGGAGACCACGGGCGCATTGCAGCCCGTCGCCATCATAATTGCCCGGGCCTGGGCGGCTCGACCAAAACTGGCGTTCCTGGCCACGCTCATTGTCTGCGCGGTTCTCAGCGGATTCCTGAACAATACCCCCATTGTGATTCTGCTGTTACCCATCCTGATCACGGTCTCGCTCCGCAGCCGGATCCGGTCCTCGGAGATCCTGATGCCCATGGGACTCGCGACCCTGATCGGCGGCATGGGCACGGCCATCGGCACGTCCACGAACCTGCTGGTTATCTCCGTCGCCGCCGATCTCGGCATGCGTCGCTTCGAAATGTTCGACTTCACTCTGCCGGCCGTTATCGTGGGGAGCTTCGGAATTCTGTTCCTCTGGCTGATTGCTCCCCGCCTGTTGCCCGATCGGGAACCGCCGCTGGCCGATACTTCTCCGCGGATTTTCAAGGCCATGTTCTTCGTGAACAAGGACAGTTTCGCCTGCGGGAAGACCCTGGCGGAGGTCAGGGAACGGACCGAGAAGCAGATGACCATCGACCGGATTCAGCGAACCGACGGTCTGTATGTGGCCAAGCTTCCGTCGCTGGTTTTCCAGGAGGGGGATCGGATGCTGGTGGCTGACACGCGGGAGAACCTGAAGGAGTTCGAGCGCCTGCTGGGGGTCACCATGCACGACGCCAGCGGGGCCGAGGACGGCGACTTCCTGCCGTCCGCCGGTGCTGATCAGCAGCTGGCTGAAGTCGTGGTCACGACCAGTTCTCCCCTGCATCAGCGAACGCTGAACGCCACCCAGTTCAGGGCGCGCCACAAGCTCCTGCCTCTTGCCATTCACCGGGCCCGAACCGCCCCCGGGGAAGTCTCCGGGGATTTCGAGGATGTCCTGCTGCGCGCCGGTGACGTGATTCTGGTGCAGGGCCCGAGGCATCAGATAAGCGAACTTAAACGCAGTGGCAACATGCTGGTCCTGGACGGCACCATGGATCTGCCGCACACCAGCCGCGCGCCCCTTGCCCTTGGAATCATGGCGCTCGTAGTGACTCTTGCCGGTCTTGGAGTGGTTCCCATCTTTACCGGGGCGATTCTGGGCGCCACGGCCATGATCCTCACGCGCTGTCTGAACTGGCGGGACGCGCTCTCGGCAATTCACCTGTCTGTCGTCATGATCATCGTCACCAGCCTCGCGCTCGGTCACGGCATTATGGGCACCGGGCTCGACAGTTTTATTGCCTCGTTGTTCGTGAAAGTGACTTCGGGGCTTTCGCCGACGTACGTCATTGCCGCCCTTCTGATGACCTTTGCCATCATGACGAACGTGGTGTCCAACAACGCCGCGGCGGTGATCGGCACGCCCATTGCGATCAGTATCGCCAGTCAGCTCGGCCTGCCGCCGGAGCCCCTGGTGCTCGCGGTCCTTTTCGGCGCCAACATGAGTTACGCAACCCCTATCGGATACCAGACG
>JASFOT010000039.1:0-9823 GCA_050116375.1 Gammaproteobacteria bacterium
CGGACCCGCGCAACAAGGCGCTGGCGGAACGCCTGGCCAAGCTGTACGAGGTCAACGCGGATGATGTTCTGCTGACCCGCGGCAGCGACGACGCCATCGATGTCCTGGTGAGGACTTTCTGCGAAAGCGGCCGCGACCGCGTGGTGATTTGCCCGCCCACCTTCGGCATGTACGCGGTCGCTGCCCGCCTGCAGGGCGCGGCCGTTGTCGAGGTGCCCCTGAACGCGGAGCGGGGCTTTCGTCTCGACCCGGAGGCGACAGCCGCCGCCGGCGAGTCGGCCAAGATCGTGTTTCTGTGTTCACCCAACAATCCCACCGGAAACAGCATCCCTGCCAGAGAGATCGCGGCGCTCTGCCGCCGGCTGGAAGGACAGGCCCTGGTCGTGGTGGACGAGGCCTATGCCGAATTCGCCGCCGGCCCCTCGGCCACCCGTCTGCGATCCAGCCACGACAACCTGGTGGTGCTGCGCACCCTGTCCAAGGCCTATGCTCTGGCCGGTGCCCGGGTCGGTGTCCTGATCGGTGACCCGGACCTGGTCAGACTGCTGCGCGGCGTCCTGCCACCGTATCCGCTGCCTTCCCTGTCGCTGGAAGCGGCGGAACAGATGCTGACCCCGGAGGCGCTACACCGCGCCCGGGACGAAGTGGCGGCCACGGTGGATCGGCGCGACAGGCTCGCCGACCAGCTGGCGTCCCTGGACGCGGTGGAGCATGTATGGCCCAGCGAAGGTAATTTTCTTCTGGTCCGTTTTCGCAACGCCGATGCTGCCATGGAGGCCTGCCGGGCCGGCGGGGTGCTGGTGAGGGACTTCACCCGGGCCCCGGGGCTGGCGGGGTGCGCCCGCATCACGGTCGGCGATGGGGCGCAGAATCAGAGGCTGACAGACATTCTGGGGAGTGTGCGCTGATGTCGCAGACGCTTGTGGCATTTCTCGACCGCGACGGCACCCTCATCGCGGAGCCGGAAGACTTCCAGGTCGACGATCTGGCCAAAGTGCGTCTTCTGCCCGGCGTCATTCCGGCGCTCATCCGCCTGCGGGACGCCGGGTATCGGCTGGTGCTGGTGAGTAACCAGGACGGACTGGGCACGGACAGTTTCCCGGCTCAGGATTTTCAGAGGGTGCACGACTTCGTTCTCGGCCTGTTTTCTTCCCAGGGCATCGAGTTCGACGAGGAGTTCATCTGTCCCCATTTCGAGGCCGAGAATTGCGAATGCCGCAAGCCGCGCACCGGTCTGCTGACCCGTTTCCTGGCGGCCAACAGCATCGACATGGAGCGCAGCTGCGTGGTCGGGGACCGCGAGACGGACCTGGTGCTTGCCCGGAACATCGGCGTGCGCGGGTTCCTCCTCGACGACCAGCGAACATGGCCGCAGATCGTTGCAGAGGTCCTCGACGGCGTGCGCCGCGCCCGCGCGTCGCGGGCGACCCGCGAGACCCGGGTAGACGTCACCGTGGACCTGAACGCGGACGGGCCCGTGAAAGCGGAGACCGGCATCGGTTTCTACGATCACATGCTCGAGCAGATCGGTCGCCACGCCGGCATCGGCCTCGAGGTGGTCTGCCAGGGCGACCTGGAAGTGGACGAGCACCATACCGTCGAAGACGTGGCGCTCACGCTGGGTGAGGCCCTGCGCCAGGCACTCGGATCCAAGCGCGGCATCGGCCGCTATGGTTTCGTGCTGCCCATGGACGAGGCCCAGGCCCGCGTGGCCGTCGATCTCAGCGGGCGGCCCTACGCGGTTTTCGAGGGCGAGCTGGGTCGCGATGCCGTGGGTGGCCTGCCCACCGAGCTGGTGCCGCATTTCTTCCGATCGCTCTCCGACAGTCTGGGCGCGGCGATCCACGTCAGCGTCAGCGGGGAGAACACGCACCACATGGTGGAAGCCGCCTTCAAGGGTCTGGGCCGCGCCCTGCGGCAGGCGGTGGCTCTCGACGGCGCCGGTATCCCCTCGACCAAGGGTGTCCTGTGAAACGCGTCGTCATCATTGACAGCGGCGGCGCGAATATCGCGTCCCTTCGCTTTGCGCTGGAGCGGCTCGGCTGCGAGGCAGAGCTGACAAGAAATCCGGACCTTATCGGCGAGGCCAGCCACGTTCTGCTGCCGGGCGTGGGGGCGGCAGAGGATGCCATGGTCCGACTGAAGTCCAACGGCCTGGATGAACTGATCCCGCAGCTCCGGCAGCCGGTGCTCGGGATCTGCCTGGGCATGCAGCTGTTGTGCGCCGCCTCCGAGGAAGGGCCGGCGGACTGTCTCGGCGTTCTCGATCACAGGGTGACGGCCCTGAAGGCGGTGCCGGAGCGACCCGTGCCCCACATGGGATGGAATCGCGTTTACCCGACGCCGGATTGTGCGCTTTTCGACGGTATCGAGGCCGGGTCCCATTTCTACTTCGTGCACAGCTACGCGGTGCCGGTGAACGACGACACCGTGGCCACCGCTACCTACGGGAAGCAATTCTCCGCCGCCCTGGGAAGGGGGGCTTTCTTTGGTACGCAGTTCCATCCCGAGCGATCCGGCCCCGCTGGCGCAAGGGTACTGCAGAATTTCCTGGAGATGACGGGATGAGGGTCATTCCGGCCATCGACATCAAGGACGGCCGATGTGTCCGGCTGTTCAAGGGGAAGTTCGACCAGGTGACCGAATACGCCGTGGATCCGGCGGAGCTGGCCGGTCGCTACCAGGAACTCGGCGCGGGCTGGATCCACTGTGTGGACCTGGACGGAGCCCGCCATGGCAGTCCGGGCAACCTGCAGCAGATTGCCCGGATTGCGGGTCACCTGGATGCCGGGATCCAGGTCGGAGGCGGCATCCGGGATGAGGCCGCTATTGAGCGGCTGCTCGGCCTCGGCGCAGACCGGGTCGTGATCGGCAGCGTGGCCGCCGAAAAACCCGGCGAGGCCCTGGCCTGGCTGCGGGAGATAGGGCCCGAGCGAATCGTGTTCGCCCTGGATGTCACTATCGAGGATCAGGATGATGCGCCGATGCTGGTGTCCCGGGGCTGGGCCGAGACGACGCGGACCAGTCTCTGGGAGGCCCTGGATCGATTCGGAGCCGGAGGATTGCGTCACGTGCTGTGCACCGACATCGGTCGCGATGGCGCCATGACAGGACCGGCGGTGGATCTCTATGCCGAGTGCGTGCGCCGTTATCCGGAGGTGGCTTTCCAGGCATCCGGCGGTGTCCGTCATGCGGCGGACCTGACGGCTCTGGCCGGCACCGGGGCTGCGTCGGCCATCGTCGGCAAAGCCTTGCTGGACGGCCGTATAAGTGACGAGGAAATAAAGCCATTCTTGCGAAACGAATAATTCCCTGCCTCGACGTGCGCGACGGACGCGTCGTCAAGGGCGTGAAATTCCGGGACCACCGGGTCATGGGCGATATCGTGCCGCTGGCGGCCCGATACCGGGACGAGGGTGCCGACGAGCTGGTTTTCTACGACATCACGGCGAGTCCCGACGGTCGCACCGTCAGCCGGGACTGGGTAACCCGCGTGGCGGAGGTGCTCGATATCCCCTTCTGCGTGGCGGGGGGTATCCGCAGCGTCGAGGATGCCGAGGCCATCCTGGCGGCCGGCGCGGAGAAGATTTCGGTCAATACGCCGGCTCTGGAGGATCCGGATCTGATCGACCGCATGGCCCGGCGATTCGGCTGCCAGTGCGTTGTCGTGGGCATCGACAGCCAGGGCGGGGAAAACGATTATCAGGTGGCCAGCCACACGGGCGATCCCGAACGAACGCGGTACGGCCGTCGCTCCACCGTCGAGTGGGTGCGCGAAGTGCAGGACCGCGGCGCCGGCGAGATCGTTCTCAACTGCATGAATCACGACGGCGTTCGCACCGGCTACGACATCGGGCACCTGGCGGCCATTCGCGATATCTGCCGCGTTCCCCTGATCGCCTCGGGCGGAGCCGGGGCGCGGGAACATTTCAGCGAGGTGTTTCTTCAGGCCCGCGTGGACGGGGCGCTGGCGGCCACGGTATTTCACTCCGGCGCCATCCCCATCCCGGAACTCAAATCCTATCTGGCCGAATGCGGCGTGGAGGTGAGACCGTGAGGGCGCTGCAGCCGGACGAGCTGGATTGGGACAAGGGCGGCGGCCTGCTGCCCGCCGTGGTCCAGGATGCGGGAGACGGCGCCGTGCTGATGGTGGGCTATATGAACCGGGAGTCGCTGGAGCGCACGCTGGCCGACGGACTGGTGACTTTCTACAGCCGCAGCCGCGAGACGCTCTGGCGCAAGGGAGAAACCTCGGGTCACGTGCTGCGGCTGGTGGAGGTGGCGCCGGACTGCGACGGCGATACGCTGCTGGTGCGGGCCCGGCCGGCGGGGCCCACCTGTCACCTGGGGTCGCGGACCTGCTTCGAAGGGAGCGAAGCCTCGGTGCTGCCGGGTTTCCTGGGGGAGCTGGAAGCCGTGATCGAACAGAGGCTGTCGTCTCCGACGGAGGGCAGCTACGTGGCGCGACTGGTGGACAGCGGCCGCCAGCGAATTGCCCAGAAGGTGGGCGAGGAAGGCGTGGAGTTCGCCCTGTCCTGCGTTGCCGAGGACCGGGAGGCCACTGTCGACGAAGGCGCCGACCTGCTGTTTCATCTGATGGTGGCGCTCAGGGAACAGGGGTTGTCGCTATCGGACGTCATCGCGCGCCTGGAGGCCCGGCACCGGCCCTGAACGGGAATCCGCCTGCCGACCCGGTTACGGGAGTGCTAGTGTTCCCTCAAGCGCAACGCGAAGGGGAGGGACAACCATGGGCACTCTGCCGGCGAACGGCGTCCGGCTGCATTACCGGGAGGCAGGTGAAGGGCCGGAAACCATTGTCTTCAGCCACAGTTACCTGCTCAGCGGCGAGCATTTCGCCCCGCAGATCAGAGCTCTTTCCCGCCGCTACCGCTGTCTGGCATTCGATCACCGCGGTCACGGGGCCAGCGAGGCGCCGGCGTCGGGTTACGACATGGAGAATCTGTACGCGGACGCCGTCGCTTTTATAGAAGCTGTCCGCTGCGCCCCGTGTCATTTCGTCGGCCTGTCCACGGGCGGCTTCATCGGCCTGCGTCTGGGCATTCGCCGGCCTGACCTCGTCCGATCTCTGATCCTGATGGACACCTCGGCGGACGCCGAGCCTGGTCATCGGGCGCGTCAGTATCGGATGATGCTCCCGATCCTGAAGTATGTGGGCTACTGGCCGCTGAGGCGCCGGATCGCATCCATGTTCTTTTCGCCGCATTTCCGCCGTGATGCCGCGAGGCGCAGCGATTTCGAGTACTGGAAGGGCAGAACCACCGCCAACGATCGTCAGGCCATGGTCCGATTCGGACGCGGCATCCTCGAGCGCGCCTCCGTGGCCGGTGAACTTGGCGATATCGCGGTCCCGACCCTGGTTATCGTCGGCGAGAACGATATACCCACGCCGGTGGAGGAGGCCCGAAGAATGGCGGGCGGGATCCCCGGTGCGCGGCTGGAAATCATCCCGGCCGCGGGCCATGTATGCACCGTCGAGCAGCCCGACAAGGTCACCGACCTTATCGCCGGATTTCTGGAAGAGGTTCGATCGGTCTGAAAGCCGCCGGTCCCGGGCGGCTGTCCCCGAGCCGTGACGGAGAAGAGCATCCTCCATGGCTGCCGGCAGCCGCGGCCGGTATCATCCCGCCGATACCAGCACGGGCCGCTCCATGAGTCGAAGTCTCGCAAAGTCCACCACCGTCGTCGGCGGTATGACCCTGACGTCGCGGGTCATGGGGTTCCTTCGCGACATCATCTTCGCTCGTTTTTTCGGCGCCGGTGTCGGGATGGACGTGTTCGTAGTCGCATTCCAGATACCCAATTTCCTCCGGCGCCTGTTCGGCGAGGGGGCTTTCTCCCAGGCGTTCGTCCCGGTGCTGTCGGAATACGAGAGCCAGCGATCCCATCGGGAGGTGCAGGAGCTGGCCGACCGGGTGGCCGGCACTCTGGGCCTGTTACTGATGGCGATCACCGTGGTGGGAGTGCTGGTGGCACCGCTGCTCATCCTGTTGTTCGCGCCCGGCTTTTCCGGCCAGGAGGACAAGTTCGACCTGGCGACGGGCATGCTGCGGCTGACCTTTCCCTATCTCCTGTTTATCTGCCTGGTGGCGTTCGCCGGCGGCATACTCAATACCTTCGGGCGGTTCGCGGTTCCGGCCTTCACGCCGGTGCTGCTGAACCTGGTGCTGATCGGCTCCGTGTTTTTCCTCGCGCCCCATTTCGACCAGCCTGTCTACGGGCTGGCCGCCGGCGTGTTTATCGCCGGCGTCGTGCAGCTCGCTTTCCAGGTCCCGTTCCTTCGCGGCGTGCGGGTACTGCCGCGACCGAGGTGGGGATGGGCCCACGAGGGGGTACGCCGGATCATCCGGCTGATGCTGCCCGCGATCCTCGGATCCTCCGTGGCGCAGATCAATCTGATCATCGACCGCATCATCGCCTCTTTCCTGGTCACCGGCAGTATCAGCTGGCTGTACTACTCGGACCGCCTGCTGGAATTTCCGCTCGGGGTTTTCGCCATCGCCCTGGCGACGGTCATCCTGCCGGGGCTGTCGAAACATCACTCGGGCAAGTCGGCCGAAGCATTCTCGGCCACCCTGGACTGGGCTCTCAAGCTGGCCCTGGTCATCGCCCTGCCGGCGGCCGTCGGCATGTTCCTTCTGGCCGGCCCCATGGTGGCCACGCTTTTCAACTACGGCGCGTTTCAGGCAGAGGACGTCCGAATGGCCTCCTACAGCGTTATGGCCTACGCTCTGGGACTGATGGCGTTCACCCTGGTCAAGGTTCTTGCACCAGGCTACTTCTCGCGTCAGGACACGCGGACGCCGGTCCGGATCAGCGTGATCTCGATGCTTACCAATATCGTTCTCAATGTGGCCATCGTGCTTCCCATGATGCATTTCGGAATCACGGCTCCCCACGCCGGCCTGGCCCTGGCGACCGGTCTTGCGGCCGTGTTGAACGCCGGTTTGCTTTACCGCGGACTGCGCAGGATCGGGGTTTACGCGCCCGGCCGGGACTGGGGCTGGCTCGCTGGCCGCGTGGCCCTGGCGAACGTGCTGATGGCTGTCGTTCTGTGGTTTTTCGCCGGGGAACTCGACGCCTGGATCGGGATGCCCTGGTTCGACCGGGCCATCCGGCTGGCGGGCTGCGTGCTGGCCGGGCTGATCGTGTACCTGACGACCCTGTGGTTATCCGGGCTCCGGCCCCGGCATCTGGGCATGCGCCCGGAGCTGTCCGGCCGGTGAATCGACTCATGGCCTCCCTTATAATTCCGGGTTTTTGACCATGGAGCTGATACGAGGCATCCACAATCTGAAACCGCGTCACCGCGGGTGTGTCGCCACCATCGGCAATTACGACGGGTTGCACCTGGGGCACCGTCAGGTACTCCGCCAGCTCAGGGAGCAGGCGGCCGCCGACGGCCTGCCGTCGCTGGTCATGAGTTTCGAGCCCACGCCCCTGGAGTTTTTCTGTGGTGAAAATGCGCCGGCCCGGCTTTCCACGTTCCGGGAAAAGGTGGAGCAGTTCCGGGAGATCGGGATCGACCGCTTTTTTTGCGTGCATTTCACCTGGGAGGTGGCGGAGATGTCGCCGGAACAGTTCATCCGGGCTCTGCTGGTCGGGGGTATCGACGTGAGGCACCTGGTGGTCGGGGACGATTTCCGCTTCGGGCGGGACCGCTCCGGGAATTTCGATACCCTGCTTGCCTCGGGCAGAAGCTACGGCTTCGAGGTGGTAGACACGCCCAGCTTCAGCGTGAACGGGATGCGCGTCAGCAGCACGGTGGTCCGGGACGCGCTGGCCCGGGGCGACCTGGAACTGGCGGAGCGCATGCTGGGCCGCCGCTATTCGATGAGCGGCCGGGTGATCCGGGGGGATCAGTTGGGCAGGCAGCTGGGGTATCCGACGGCCAACATGCGCGTCCACCGGCAAAAGTCGCCGCTGAAAGGGGTCTATGCGGTGAGGGTTGGCGGACTCGGGGAAGTTCGGGACGCAATGGCGAGCCTCGGGACACGACCGACCGTAGACGGCAGGGAGATGCGGCTCGAAGTCCACATCTTCGATTTCGACGAAGATATCTATGGTAGTCACCTGCGGGTGGAATTCGTCGCCAGACTGAGAGACGAGCAACGATTTGACAGCGTGGAGCTGATGGCGGAGCAGCTGGCCCGGGACGCGCAAAATGCGCGCGACATTCTGGGCACGGCGTGATGGCAAAAAAGGATCGCGGAAAGTGACCGATTACAAGAACACACTCAATCTGCCGCAGACGGATTTCCCCATGCGCGCCAACCTGGCCAAGCGGGAACCGGGGATGATCGAGGATTGGGAGAGCCGGGACCTCTACGGAAAGATCCGCGCCGCCGCCAAGGGCCGGCCCACCTTCATGTTGCCCGACGGCCCTCCCTACGCAAACGCCGCCATCCACATCGGGCATGCGGTCAACAAGGTGCTGAAGGACATCGTCATCAAGTCGCGGACGCTGGATGGATTTGACGCACCCTACCTGCCCGGCTGGGACTGCCACGGGCTTCCCATCGAGCTGATGGTCGAGCGGAGCCACGGCAAGGACATGGAGCCCCACGCGTTCCGGCGGGCCTGCCGCGAATATGCCATGAGCCAGGTCGAAGAGCAGCGCGGGGATTTCCGCCGCCTCGGCATTCTCGGCGACTGGGACAATCCCTACCTGACCATGGATCCCCGCTACGAGGCCGAGCAGCTGCGTGCCTTCGCCAGGATCCTGGCGAACGGCCATATCTATCGCGGCTACAAGCCGGTGCACTGGTGCCTGGACTGTGGCTCGGCCCTGGCCGAGGCGGAAGTCGAGTATCGCGATCGAACCTCTCCCGCCATCGACGTGCGGTTCCGGGTGGTGGACGAGGAGGAGGCGCTGGACCGGTTCGGGGGCGACGCCCGGTCGCGCCGGGACGGGGAGCTCTCCGTGGTGATCTGGACCACCACGCCATGGACGCTGCCGGCGAACGAGGCCGTATCGCTGCACCCGGAGCTGGATTACGCCTTGCTGGAGTTCGATGCCGGCGCCGGGCCGGAGCGGGTCATCATCGCCCGGGACCTGGTGGCTCAGGCGACGCGCCGCTGGAACGTCGAGCACTTCGAGGAACTGGCTGTCTGCCGGGGCGGGGATCTGGAAAAAATCCTGCTGGAGCACCCGTTCTACGATCGAAAGGTGCCCGTCATCACGGGCGAGCACGTCACGCTGGAGGCCGGCACCGGAGCGGTTCACACGGCCCCGGGCCATGGCCACGACGACTTCCTCATGGGCCAGGCCTGGGACCTGCCCATGGACAACCCGGTGGATGGGCAGGGGCGATTCAAGCCCGGCACGCCGATTTTTGCCGGCGAGCAGGTGTTCGAGGCCAACAAGCACGTGGTTCAGGTGCTGGAAGAGCGGGGCCGGCTGCTGAAGCACGAACCCTTCGGTCACAGTTATCCCCACTGCTGGCGGCACAAGACTCCGGTGATTTTCCTGGCCACGCCCCAGTGGTTTATCGGCATGGATCAGCGGGGACTGCGGGAGCAGGCCCTGGCGGCTATCCAGACCGTCACATGGACCCCGGACTGGGGGCAGAGCCGGATCCAGGGCATGGTCGAGGGACGACCCGACTGGTGCATTTCACGCCAGCGGATGTGGGGCGTGCCTATCGCCCTGTTTGTCCACAAGGACACTGACGAGCCTCATCCCGATTCCGTGGAGCTCCTGGAGAAGGTGGCCCAGCGGGTGGATGAGGCCGGCATCGACGCCTGGTGGGATCTCGATCCGGCTGAGCTGCTGGGGGACGAGGCGCCGGATTACGTCAAGGTC
>JASFOT010000040.1:0-9714 GCA_050116375.1 Gammaproteobacteria bacterium
GTGCACGCCTTCGTTGAGAGTGTCCAGCACGCTGACCAGCTGCCTGCCCGGCGGCGGCGCCAGCACGGCCCCGTCGTCGCCGATGCCAAGGACGACGTCAGAACGCGAATGTCCGCCGGACGCCAGTAGCCGGATGACCCTGTCCTCTGACAGCCGGGTCAATGATCAGCTCCGGAACCAGCGCGGATAGAGTTCCTCGACCACCGGCCCGTCGCTGCGCAGGGCATGGCAGGCATCGATCTGCGGTGGTCGCTTGTCGGAACCGCCAAACTTGCCTTTCCTCATCAGTGTCGGCACCACGGTCTGAATGGCGACCACGGCGAGTTCCTGTATCAACCGGGTCTGGTGGGTGCATCCGAGAGTTCCCCCGAGCCGTTCCCGCACGACGGAGGTCCATCCCGGGCGGATTTTCGTGCCGACCATCTTGCGGTAGTCCGGCGTGATTTCCGGACAGTTCGGATAGGGATGGGCGTCGGTGGCTGCCTCCACGTCGACGATCTCCAGACTATCCGTGACGGTGATCCGCAACCACATGTCGTGGACCGGCGTCCCGGGAAGTACCTGACCCCGGAAGCGATTGTCGAAGGCATACGTCTTGGTATCGACCATCTGTCCCTCGATGTCCCAGAGTCCGTCATCCCGCTTGTAGCCACGGCAATCGATGTGCCTTGTGTGGATATGCTCTCTGGCCCCGGGCTCGCTTAGCGGCATGTCTCCTCCCGTGTGTCTCAATCCACGGCCGCGATCTCGGCCGCCCGAAGCCGATGAGCGGCCCGATCGAGCAGCGCGTTCACAAACTTGTGTCCGTCCTCGGCGCCGTAGGACCGGCACAATTCGACGGCTTCGTTGATCACCACCCGGTAGGGCACATCCTGGCATTCGGTAAGTTCATAGATACCGATCAGCAGGATGGCATGTTCCACCGGATCGAGCTGCGCAACGTCCCGGTCGGACAGTTCCGCGATAGCCGAGTCCAGTTCTTCCCGCCGGTCGATGACGCTGCAGACCAGTTCCCGGAAGAATTCGTGGTCGGCCCTTCCGTGTTCCTTGTCCGCGGCGAACTGCAGGACGATATCCTTCGCCGCCTGTTGGTTCAGCTGCCACTGGTACAGGGCCTGCATGGCCCGGCGGCGGGCCAGGCCGCGAGCACCATGGCCGCCGCTGCGGCGTGCTGCCGACATCAACTCTCCAGATGGCGCAGCAGGTTGGCCATCTCGATGGCCGACATCGCCGCTTCTGCGCCCTTGTTGCCCGCCTTGGTGCCGGCCCGTTCGATGGCCTGTTCGATGGTGTCGGTTGTCAGGACACCGAAGGCGACGGGTATATCACCCGCCAGCCCTGCCTGGGCAATGCCCTTGGCACATTCGCTCGCCACATAATCGAAATGGGGCGTGGCGCCCCGGATCACGGCGCCCAGGGCGACGATGACGTCGAATCTCCGCCGCCCCGCCATGCGCTGGACCGCCAGCGGCATCTCCCAGGCGCCCGGCACGCGGACGAGGGTGATATCCCGCTCGCGAACACCGTGGCGCACGAGGGCGTCAACGGCCCCCGAGACGAGAGAATCCACGATGAAATCATTGAACCGGGAGGCTACGATCCCGACCCGGAGATCCTTGGCGATCATCCCGCCCTGGACGACATTGATGTCTTTCATCGCCTCTCCTAGTCCATGTATTCCACGACTTCCAGCCCGAAGCCGGACAGCCCGTACATCTGTTTGGGCGCGCTCAGCACTCGCATCCGGTGCACGCCCAGGTTGCGAAGAATCTGGGCGCCGATCCCGTGGGTGCGCAGCGCGCTGGATTCCCGGCCGTCGCGGATCCTGTACCGCTCCCGACCGTGCAGCCGCTCCACCGCGTCCACCAGGTCACGAGGGGTCTCGCTTCCGCGCAGGATCACCACGACCCCGCACCCGTCCTCGGCCACCCGGCGCATGGCTTCGCGAAGATGCCAGCCGGCGCCGGCAGTTCTGATACCGACCACGTCCCGAAGGGTTTCCATCAGTTGAACCCGGACCAGTGGCACCTTTTCCTCGAGGTTCCCGCGGATAAGCGCGAGATGCACATCCTGGTGGACGTGATCCTCGAAGACCGCCAGCCGGAACTGCCCGAACTCCGTGTCCACCATGTCGTCCGAGATGCGTTCAACCGATTCCTCTTTCTGGAGCCGGTAGCGAATCAGGTCGGCGATGGTGCCGATCTTGAGATCGTGCTGTCGGGCGAACCGGATGAGATCCGGCCGCCGCGCCATGGTGCCGTCCTCGTTGAGAATCTCCACGATGACAGCCGCGGGCTCCATGCCGGCCAGTCGGGTCAGGTCACAACCAGCCTCGGTGTGGCCGGCACGGGTGAGTACGCCGCCCGGCTGCGCCATCAACGGGAAAATGTGGCCCGGCTGCCGCAGATCCTCGGGCCGGGCATCGGCGGCCACGGCGGTGCGGATGGTATGGGCACGATCATGGGCCGAGATGCCGGTCGTCACGCCCTGCGCCGCCTCGATGGAGACGGTGAAGTTGGTGCTCCGGTCGCTGTCCGTATTGTTGACCATCAGCGGCAGCCGAAGCTGCTTGCAGCGGTCGCGATTCAGGGTCAGGCAGATCAGGCCCCGGCCGAACCGGGCCATAAAATTGACGTCCTCGGGGGTCGCCATCTCCGCGGCCATCACAAGGTCACCCTCGTTCTCCCGGTCCTCGTCGTCCATCATGACGACCATGCGGCCCGCACGGATGTCGGCGAGAATCTCGTCGATGGTGTTGAAGCGCGTCTCGCCCGCCAGTTCAGTGACTTTCTGCAAAACCCGCCTCCCTCAATTTTTCCAGCGTCAGGCTTCCGGGGCGTTCCCCCTGCAACAGCCTCTCCAGGTAACGGGCGACGATATCGACTTCCAGGTTCACATGCCGGCCCGGCGTCCACTCGCGCAGGTTGGTGGCTTCCAGCGTATGAGGCACGATGTTGACGTCGAACCGGTCATCCTGGACGCCGTTAACCGTCAGGCTTACGCCGTCGATGCAGATCGAGCCCTTCCTGGCCACATAGCGGACCAGTTCATCCGGCACGGAAACGACGAACCGGAAGGACCGCGCCTCTTCGGTACGGCTCAGCACCTTGCCGACGCCGTCCACGTGACCCGTGACCAGGTGCCCGCCGAGGCGAGACGCCAGGGTGAGAGACTTCTCCAGATTGACCCGGCTGCCTGTCTTCACCCGGCCAAGGGTCGTCAGGCCCAGGGATTCCCGTGATAGGTCGGCGGCGAAAGTCCCCGCGTCCAGCTCAACGACCGTCAGACAGACGCCGCTGACCGAAACGCTGTCTCCGGGATTCACGTCCTGCAGTTCGAAGTCAGGACAGGCTACCCGGAGACGAACGTCGCCGCCGCGCGGCTCGACGGCCTCGATCACGCCCGTTGACTGTACGATCCCGGTAAACATCAGTCTGTCCTGTTCTCCCGAATCTGCGCGCGTATCCGGAGGTCTCCGCCCACCATGCGCATATCCCGAATCCGCAATTGTACCCTGTCCGCCAGTTTTTCCAGCCCGGGGAGGGTGAACATGCCCCTGGCGGTATCGCCCATGAGATGAGGCGCCATGTAAATCACGATTTCATCTGCCAGTCCCGCGGATAACATGGCGCCGCTGAGGCGCGGACCGGCCTCGACCAGCAAATCGTTGCACTGCCGTTCGCCCAGCGCCCGCAGCATCGCTGTCAGATCCACCTGCCCGTTCGCGCCCGGGCAATTCAGCAGCTCCGCCCCTGCGGCCTCCAGGTCCGCATTGGATGCTTCCCCGGCGAAAACGATCAGGGTGCGGCCCGGGAGACTCAGCATGCGGGCGTCGGGCGGCATCCGGAGTCTCGAATCCGCCACCACCCGCAGGGGCTGGCGCCCTGCGGTATCGATCCCGGAGGAGCGAACATTCATGGACGGATCGTCGGCGAGCACCGTACCGATCCCGGTCAGAACGGCGGAACACGAGGCTCTGAGCCGCTGCACATCCTCCCGGGCGTCCGGGCCGGTGATCCACCGACTCTCTCCGCTGGCCATGGCGGTGCGTCCGTCCAGGCTTGCGGCGGTCTTGACGATCACCCGGGGTATGCCGCGGGTCATCCTTTGAACGAATCCGGCGTTGAGGCGGCGGGCCTCGGCCTCCAGCAGTCCCGTCTGGACCTGGATCCCGGCCCTTTGCAACAACCGCATGCCGTCCCCGGATACGGCCGGATTGGGATCCTCCATGGCAGCCACCACCCGCGCCACCCCGGCGTTAGCCAGCACCGGGGCGCAGGGGCCCGTTCGGCCCTGGTGACTGCAGGGCTCCAGCGTGACATAGACCGTCGCCCCGCGCGCCGCTTCGCCGGCGCGCTCCAGGGCATCGATTTCCGCGTGAGGACCGCCGGCCTGCCGGTGCCATCCCTCGCCCAGGACCCGCCCGCCCGAGACGATGACGCAACCCACCCGTGGATTGGGATCGGTGGAGTAACGGCCTCGACGGGCCAGGACCAGGGCGCGGGCCATGTGCCGGTAATCGTCGGCCTGGAATTCCAAACTCACTCCTCGTCGCCGAGCAGGGACATCTGTTCCCGGTTACCCGACGCGGCCTCCTGGAGCCGTTCCACCTCCTCGCGAAATTCCTGGACGTCCTGGAAGCGACGGTAGACGGAGGCGAACCGCACGTAGGCCACCTCGTCGAGCTTTTTCAATTCCTCCATCACCAGTTCCCCCACCAGCCGCGCCGGGACCTCGCGCTCTCCCGTGGTACGGAGCCGATGCACGACCCGGGCGATGGCCGCCTCGATTTCCTCGGCGCTCACCGGCCGCTTCTCCAGCGCCCGAACGATGCCGGCCCTGAGTTTCTCCTCGTCGAAGGGCTCGCGACGATCGTCGCTTTTGATGAGCCGCGGGACGACCAGTTCCGCCGATTCGAAAGTCGTGAAACGCTCAGCGCAGTTCAGGCATTCCCGGCGCCGACGCACCTGACGGCCCTCCCCCGCCAGGCGGGAGTCGATGACCTTGGTTTCCGGATGGTCGCAGAAGGGGCAATGCACGGCATCACCCTGCTTTGATCAGCGGCCGTAGACCGGAAATCGGGCGCAAAGATCCAGCACCTGACCCTTGACCCGGTCGATGGTCGCGTCGTTCTCGATATCGTCCAGCACGTCGGCAATCCAGCCGGCCAGGGTGGCGCATTCGTCCTCGCGAAATCCCCGGGTCGTGATGGCCGGCGTTCCCATGCGCAGCCCGCTGGTCACGAAAGGCGACCGCGGATCGTTGGGAACCGCGTTCTTGTTGACCGTGATGTTCGCCCGGCCCAGAGCGGCGTCGGCGTCTTTCCCGGTGATGTCCTTGTCGATGAGATCCAGCAGAAAGAGGTGGTTGTCCGTACCGCCGGAGACGATCTTGTAGCCCCGCTCCATCAGCGCACCGGCCATGGTCCTTGCGTTGGCCACGACCTGCTCCTGATAGGCGCGAAAGTCCGGCTCCAGGGCTTCCTTGAACGCCACCGCCTTACCCGCGATCACGTGCATCAGCGGCCCGCCCTGGGTTCCCGGGAAAACCAGCGAATTGAATTTTCTGGTCAGCTCGTCATTCTCCCGAGCCACGATCAGGCCGCCCCGCGGACCCCGAAGGGTCTTGTGCGTCGTGGTCGTGACAACATCGGCGAAAGCGATCGGACTGGGATACACCCCGGCGGCCACCAGTCCGGCCACGTGAGCGATGTCCGCCATGTGATAGGCACCGACGGAACTGGCGATGGACCCGAAGCGTTCCCAGTCCACCACCCGCGAGTAAGCGGAGAACCCGGAAATGATCAGCTTCGGCCGGTGCTCTTTCGCGAGAGCCTCCACCTGGTCGTAGTCGATCTCGCCGCTATCCAGGTCCAGGCCGTACTGAACCGCGTGATAGAACCGTCCGGAAAAATTCGGCTTGGCCCCGTGGGTGAGATGCCCGCCATGGGCCAGGCTCATGCCCAGAATGGTATCCCCCGGCTCAAGAAGGGCCGTGAAAACGGCAACGTTGGCCTGGCTGCCGGAATGAGGCTGAACATTGGCGTAGGCTGCGCCGAACAACTCCTTGGCGCGGGCGATTGCCAGATCCTCGGCTACGTCCACGTTCTCGCATCCACCGTAGTACCGTCGATGGGGATAGCCCTCGGCGTACTTGTTGGTCAGAACGGACCCCTGGGCCTCCAGCACCCGGGGACTGGCGTAGTTCTCCGAGGCGATCAGTTCGACATGCTCTTCCTGGCGACGCAGTTCGGCCTCCATGGCCTCGGCGAGTTCCACGTCGTATCCGGCGATGCGCATATCGGGACTGAACATTTGAAGGGTCTCCGGCGGGTTGGCAACAGGCGCGCATTGTACCGCAGGGCAACCAGGCCGGGGGCGGACGCGTCAGGTCTGATCGACCATTTCCTGGACGACCCGGGACCAGCCCTCGGCAATATTCCGCCGGTTGTATCCCCCTCCACCCAGCGCCACAAGGCGGCCATGGGCGTACCGATCGGCGATTTCGCAAAGACTGGCTGCCGCGGTCCCGTGGGCCGCGTCGGTGAACTGCAGATGGGTAATCGGGTCTCCGGCGATACTGTCGGCGCCGCACTGGAGAATGATGAACTCCGGCTTCGTCTCGTTAAGGTAGGTCTCGATCTCCCGCCACGCCGCCAGGAATTCCTCGTCGCCGGCACCGGGCAGCAGCGGGATATTGAGCTTCGTCCCCTCGGCGCGGCCCTCCCCCGTCTCGCTTCGGGCGCCGGTTCCCGGAAACAGAAAACGGCCGTCCTCGTGGATATCGGCGAACAGGACGCTTGGATCATCGGCAAATCCGTAGAACACGCCGTCTCCGTGATGGGCATCGATATCCACGTAGGCCACACGCTGGAGACCGTGTCGGCGCCGGAGCGCCTCGATCAGCACCGCGCAGTCGTTGAACACGCAGAAACCCGAGGTCCGGACCCGCGCCGCGTGATGCAGACCGGCGATGGGCACGAAGGCGCGGCGACACCGGCCGCTCATGACCATCTCTCCGGCCCGCAGCGTAGTACCCACCACCGAACGGGCAGCGTCGAAAATGCCCGGGAACGCCGGCGTATCGCCGAAGTCGAGGAAGCCTTCCCCGGCCAGGGACATTTTTTCCACGAACTCCACGTGATGAGGGGAGTGGAAAAGTTCCACGTCTTCACGGGAGGCGTCCGCCGGGTGATCCATTTGCACATGGCCCGTGAGACCGCGCTCCTCGAGGCCCCTCAGGAATGCGTCGTGACGATCCGGGCCAAAGGGATGCCCTTCCCCGAAGCCATATCGGGCGATCGCCTCGCCGGCGAAAACGGTGACGGGTGATTTGCGGTTCGGTGACGGCATTACCGGATGAATTTATCACAGCGGCACGGGGGCTCGTTGCAGGCAGGCGGCCGGGACAGGCAAATGGTGTCTCCTCCGCCGGGTGGCGCCGCGAAACGCCTTGCCGGATAATCGGCGCCCCTTCAGATACACGTTGCGCCCACCAGGTCACTGAAACCCCATGGCTCAGTTCATCTACACCATGAATCGCGTCGCCAAGATCGTGCCGCCCAGACGGCAGATCATTCGCGACATTTCCCTGTCCTTCTTCCCCGGCGCCAAGATCGGCGTCCTGGGCCTGAACGGATCGGGGAAATCCACGCTTTTGAGGATCATGGCCGGTATCGACACGGAGATCGAGGGCGAGGCCCGCGCTCAGCCCGGAATCAAGATCGGCTACCTGCCCCAGGAGCCCCGCCTGGACCCGGTGAAGGACGTGCGTGGCAACGTGGAGGACGGCGTGGCGGAAATCAAGCAGGCCATGTCCCGCCTCGACGACATTTACGCCGCCTACGCGGAGCCGGAGGCGGATTTCGACAAGCTTGCCGAGGAACAGGCGAGACTCGAGAACATTATCCAGGCCGCCGATGGACACAACCTGGATCGCACGCTGGAGATCGCCGCTGACGCGCTCCGCCTGCCCCCCTGGGATGCTGCGGTGGAGACGCTTTCGGGCGGTGAGCGGCGTCGCGTGGCCCTGTGCCGGCTGATTCTCTCCAGGCCCGACATGCTGCTGCTGGACGAGCCGACCAACCATCTGGACGCCGAGTCCGTGGCCTGGCTCGAGCACTTTCTGCACGACTATCCGGGCACGGTGATCGCGGTGACCCACGATCGCTATTTCCTGGACAACGTGGCGGGCTGGATCCTCGAGCTGGACCGGGGCCATGGCATCCCCTGGGAGGGCAATTACTCCTCATGGCTGGAGCAGAAAGAACAAAGGCTCGAGATGGAGGAAAAGCAGGAAGCCGCCCGCATCCGGACAATGAAACACGAGCTGGAATGGGTCCGCTCCAATCCGAAGGGACGGCACGCCAAGGCGAAAGCCCGTCTGCAGCGTTTCGAGGAACTCTCGTCACGGGAGTTCCAGCGCCGGAATGAAACCAACGAAATCTATATTCCGCCCGGTCCGCGGCTGGGAGACCTGGTGGTCGAGGCCACGGATCTCCGCAAGGGCTTCGGGGACAAACTGCTGTTCGAGAACTTGTCCTTCAATCTTCCGCCGGGCGGGATCGTCGGCGTCATCGGCCCCAACGGGGCCGGCAAGACCACTTTGTTCCGGATGATCACCGGTGCGGAACAACCGGATTCGGGCCTGATCCGGCTGGGAGAGACCGTGAGCCTGGCCTACGTGGATCAGAGCCGCGAGGCGCTCGACGACAGCAAGACCGTCTGGGAAGAGATCTCGGAGGGCCAGGACCTGATCCGGGTGGGCAGCTACGAAACTCCCTCGCGGGCGTATTGCGGGCGCTTCAATTTCAAGGGCACGACCCAGCAGCAGCGGATTGGTGAACTGTCCGGCGGAGAACGCAACCGGGTTCATCTCGCCAAGGTGCTGAGGTCCGGCGGTAATCTTCTGCTGCTGGACGAGCCCACCAACGACCTGGACGTGGAAACACTGAGGGCACTGGAGGAAGCGCTGCTCAGTTTTCCCGGCTGCGCCGTCGTGATATCTCACGACAGGTGGTTTCTGGACAGGATCGCGACCCACATCCTCGCCTTCGAGGGCAACAGCGAAGCGGTGTGGTTCGAGGGCAACTACGCGGATTACGAGGAAGATCTCAGGCGCCGAAAGGGCGATGACGCCCTCCAGCCTCACCGGATCCGCTACCGCAGGATCCAGGGCTGATCAGGTCCTGGCCGAGAGATACTTCTCCCTGCGGATGGCCTTGATCCCGAGGCCCGCGGTTTTCAGAAATTCTGCGGCCTGATCCACCATGTTCGGGTTACCGCAGAGATAGGCGATGTCCCCTTCCGGGGACACGTCAAGATCGGCGAGCCGGTTTTGCACGTAGCCGCTGTATTCCCAGGGTGATTCCTCGGGAACACTCGTCCTGCTGTAGCAGGCGTGGAAGCTGAAATTCTCGTAGCCCTCCGCCATGGCCCGGAATTCGTCGCCGTAAAGAAGCTCCTCCGGGCTGCGCACGCCGAGCAGGAGATCGACCCGGTAATCACCGGTGGTCAACAGCTCGCGAATCCGCGGCAGCATCGACCGGTAAGGCGTCACCCCGGTGCCGGTCGCCACCAGCAGATACCGGCACGGCGGATCGTCCCGCAGGACGAATCGTCCGTAGGGCCCGCTGGCTTCGACCATGTCTCCGGGAGCCAGAGCATTCAGTTTGCCCGTCGCGAACCCACCCTCCACCGGAGCCATGGCGATTTC
>JASFOT010000041.1:0-9682 GCA_050116375.1 Gammaproteobacteria bacterium
GGAGTGTTCTTCAGGTCGAAAAGGTTCCGGGCACCCTGAGTCGGGACGAAACGGGTTTCCACGTTGCCGAGGACCCCATCGACCCAGTCCTGCCGATTCCGGAGGTGGCCGAGGCGCTCCAGGGGGCTGCCGGCCAGCGGATTGACGAGAGGCCCTGCCGACACGGAATCACTCCTGACTGTGCAGGGCTTGTTCCGTAACCAGCCAGCCGTCCTCGTCAGCGTAAATGTACTGCCCGGGTCGTATGGTGACTCCCGCGAAACTGACCGAAATCGTCGTATCGCCGTCCCCGTTCTTGTGGCTTTTTCTGGGATTCGTGGCGAGCGCGGCAACACCAAGGTCGATTTTCGCTATTTCCGCGCTGTCGCGAATGCATCCGTTTACGATAACGCCCGACCAGCCATTGTCGGCCGCCATGGCGGCCAGTCGGTCCCCCAGCAGCGCCCGTCGTAGCGATCCGCCGCCATCGACCACCAGAACCCGTCCTTCGCCGGGGCTCTCGACCGCCTTCCGGACCAGCACGTTGTCCTCGTATACCTTGATGGTGAACGTCTTGCCGTGAAAGCAACGCTTTCCGCCGAAGTGTCTCAGTATGGGCTCCGCCACCTCCACTTTCTGCGGATGCTCGTCGCAGATATCGGCGGTCTGATAATTCATCCGTTGCCTCCCGTGAGTTCAGAGCGGTTCATTCTACTTGGACCGCCGGAGGCCGCGCACGCAGTCAGGAACTCAGCCCCGCCCGCCGCCGGGGCGTTCCAGCCTGCAGGCAGGACACTCGGCCCGGTCCAGAGCCAGCGCATCCTGGATATAGACCTGTCCGCAGAGCCGGCAATCCGCAAGCAGAACCTCCCGGCGGGACGTCAGGGCCCGATACAGGTTCCAGGCGCGCTCGAAGCTGATGGCCGGCTCAGGGTAGAGCGACCTGTAGGTTTCGTAGGCCGAGCAGAGTCGTTGCCCGAACGAAAGCCGGGAGGGATAAGCCACCGGCCGGGTCTCGAGTCCCTGGTCAATCTGCATGAGACGGAACAGCCCGAAGAGGTAAGCGATAGTCGATGCCTCAGCCTGGATGCCCGCATTGCGGACAAAAAAAGCCACGTTGGAGGGAGACTTGCCCCGTTGACGGCGGACACCCGCGGGGCCACCCCGGCGGAAGTAGGTCGCGTAAAGCTTCCGGATCCGGTCCTGGGAGAAGCCGGTAAGAGACGAAATAATATGGGTCCGCGCCTCGTGTCCTATCAGGCGGACTGCCAGGTCGAACTGTTCCCGCTCGCCGGCGTAGCGGTCATCGGTAAATCTCATGCGAAGGGCCTCCCGGTGTTGTACGGCAACGAGATGGATGCTATAAAAAACCGCATATGGGAATAATAACCCATATTCGGCGACTTTATGCCATTTTCCGTCATTGGCATCGGCACGCTGCCGCAGCAGCATGGACGTGGCGATGCGGAATTTCCGAGCGGCGGGAAGGGAAGGCTGGGCGATGACAATGCAGGGAATCAGCGAGAGGGCCATGCGGGAATTGGCGGGAGTCAATGCCGCTTTTATCAGCGTGGTCACGATGGACGACGCGGAACGTCGGGGTGGCTTTGGTCTGGCTGATGAGATCATCAGCAGGTTGAGGCTTCTCGACGACGAATCGAGGCGTCGGATGGCATATCGCCCTTTCGCCCTGTTCACCCTCAATTTCCGGGATTCCGCCGGCTGGAAGCAGCTTGTCGAGCAGCGCGTCCACGACGGCGATGCTGCCCAATACTGGCCTGACGACGCGTCCAGGGTGCACCAGTTCCTGGCGGTAACCCTTGCTGCCGTCAGAGAACTCGCCGAGCGGGAGCCGCCGTCTGCTTCCGTGCTCTTTGGCATTCCGCCAGTCCTGGTCGACGGCCTGAGGGATCTGGACATTGGCCGGTTGCCTGCCGTCGCCACGAAAATAAAACCCTGGCTGAAGGCCCGGTGTGCGACACGGCATGACTGGTGGAGCCGCATGATCGTGACGTCCTGTGCCCAAGGCGTAGAGTGCCCCTGCCGCCATCGGGGTCTGCATACATCGCTGATGCGAGCCCTGGGTCTGGATCAAGTTCGTGTGAAGGGGGGAAGGCTCTGCCGGCGCCTTTAGCGGCAGTCATCTGAGAGCCCCGGCGGCAGAGGCGTAAACCCTGGCCTGCCATCGCCGTGAACAAACGCGTGTAATGCGCTCGCGAATGTGTCCCGGGACTGCCTTCCCAAGCGCCCGGCTTCCAGAGGCATTTCCCGGGCGGCTTTTCCCCGCTGCCTGCGGCCGCCTCCGGCCCAACGCCGCTGATAAACGATAGAATAAAGGGTTTGGCGACCCGGGCTGTACAAACACCCGGGCGCAGTCATTCTGGTGAACCATGCGCGCACTCGAAATTCGAGACCTGACCAAGACCTACGCGAACGGCATCCAGGCCTTGAAGGGCATCGACCTGGACGTGGAAGAAGGCGAGTTCTGCGCGCTCCTCGGGCCTAACGGGGCGGGCAAGACCACCACCATCGGCATTCTCACGTCGCTGGTTACCAAGACCAGCGGTAAAGTCAGGATCTTCGGTTACGACACGGACACGGATCTCGCCCTGGCCAAGTCCTGCCTGGGCCTCGTTCCGCAGGAGATCAATCTCAATCTCTTCGAGAAGGTCCTGAACATCGTCGTCACCCAGGCCGGGTATTACGGTATCCCCCGGCGGGTTGCGCTGGATCGAGCGGAACGCTACCTCAGCCAGCTCCATCTCTGGGACCGGCGGGACTCGATCGCCCGATCCCTTTCGGGCGGCATGAAACGGAGGCTGATGATCGCGCGGGCGCTGATTCACGAACCGCGGCTGCTGATCCTCGATGAACCCACTGCGGGCGTCGATATCGAGATCCGGAGGTCCATGTGGGATTTCCTGAGGCAGATCAATGCCGACGGAACGACCATCATCCTCACGACACACTATCTCGAGGAAGCGGAGAGCCTGTGCCGACACGTCGCCATCATCGATAACGGCCTCATCATCGAAAACGATCGCATGAGCAATGTTCTTCGCAAGCTCTCGGTGGAGACATTTGTCCTCAACCTTCAGGAGGAGGTGAGTTCGATTCCGGAGGTGCCGGGTTACGATCTGAGGCTGATGGATCCCACCACCATCGAGGTTGACGTCGAGAGTCGACGCGGGATCAACGACCTTTTTTCGGCGCTCACCGGGAAGGGGTTGCGGGTCTCCAGCATGCGCAACAAGGCCAACAGGCTCGAGGAACTCTTTATCCGGCTTGTGGACCGAAAGGATGCCCAGCTGGAGGAGCGTCGGCGATGACCGGTCCCGTGCGCCTGAAAGAGGACCTTACCGGCTTCGCCACCCTCATTTCGAAGGAATACACGCGGATTGTCCGGATCTGGGTTCAGACGCTGGTTCCGCCCGCGATCACCATGACGCTCTATTTCGTTATCTTCGGCAGCCTTATCGGACGACGGATCGGGGAAATGGACGGATTCGGCTACATGCAGTACATCGCCCCGGGGCTGATCATGATGTCCGTCATCACGAACTCCTACGGCAACGTAGTTTCGTCCTTCTTCGGGGCCAAGTTCGCGAGGCATATCGAGGAGATGCTCGTGTCCCCGATGCCGGAGGCCTTCATCCTGCTCGGCCACGTGGCGGGCGGCGTGATCCGGGGTCTGCTGGTGGGCGCGCTGGTGACGCTGATCGCCCTGTTCTTTACCGATCTCAAACCGGTCCACCCCTTTGTCACCCTGTCGGTGGTTTTCCTGACGGCGGTCGTATTTTCTCTGGCGGGCATGATCAACGCGATTTTCGCCAAAAAGTTCGACGATATTTCCATCATTCCCACCTTTGTGCTCACGCCCCTGACTTATCTTGGCGGTGTCTTCTATTCGATCAGTCTGCTGCCGGAGTTCTGGCAGAAGGTTTCTCTGGCCAACCCAATTCTGTATATGGTCAACGCCTTCAGATACGGAATTCTCGGGGTCTCCGACATCGGTATCGGGCAGGCATACGTGATCATTCTGAGCTTCATTATCGGTCTTTATTTCTTTGCCCTTGTACTCCTCAAGCGCGGCATCGGCATCAGGGAGTAACCGGGCGTGTGTGGCCGTTTCGCTTTCTATTCACCTGCAGAAGCCGTATCGAGGCTTTTTGCCGCAGAGACAATCGCGGACCTGCCGCCGCGCTACAACATCGCGCCGACCCAGCCCGCGCCGACGGTTCGTCTGGATCAGGATTCGGTTCGCAGGCTGAATCTGCTCCGGTGGGGACTCGTTCCGTTCTGGGCCAAGGATCCCTCCATCGGCAACCGGATGATCAACGCGAGGGCGGAAACCGTGGCGAGCAAACCCGCCTTCCGGCAGGCCTTCCGAAAACGTCGATGCCTGATTCTCGCCGATGGGTTTTACGAATGGCAGAAGGCCGACAGCGGCAAGATTCCCTGGTTTATCAACGCGCCGTCCGGCGAGCCCTTTGCCATGGCCGGACTTTGGGAAAGCTGGCAGGCCGATGGGGACGAACCGCTGGAAACGTGCACGATACTGACCACCGAGGCGGGCTCTTCCCTGGCGCGGATCCATCACCGCATGCCGGTGGTTCTCGGAAGCGAGGGTGTGCAGCAGTGGCTGGACCCCAACATGGACGAGGGGCAGCTCCCGCTTCTGGCGGATGAGGCCCGTCGCGTGCCGCTGGAAGCGATCCGCGTGAGTCGGCAGGTCAACAATCCTGAAAACGAGGGTCCGGATCTCCTGCGAGCGGCGGAGAATCAGGCCAGCGCCTGAGCCAGGTCATCCACAAGTTCCTCTTCGTCCTCGAGACCAATTGAGAGGCGCAGCAGGTCTTCCGGTGTGCGGGTGTCAGGACCCTCGATTGAGGCGCGGTGCTCGATCAGGCTCTCGACGCCGCCGAGGCTGGTGGCCCGTGTAAACAGGACGGTCCGGGCGGCGATCTCCATGGCTGACCGGGCGCCCCCCCGCACCTGGAAGGAGATCATTCCGCCGAAGCCGCTCATCTGCCGTCTGGCAAGTTCATGGTGGGGGTGGGACGACAGGCCGGGAAAGTGAACGCGCGTGACTTTCTCGTGTTGTTCCAGAAAATCGGCGACACGACGTGCGCTGGTCGCCTGCCGCCGAACCCGTAACGGCAGGGTGGGGAGGCTTCGCTGCAACAACCAGCAGTCGAACGGGGAGGGTGCGGCCCCCGCGGCTCCGCGCAGCATTTTCAAATCCTCCATCCAGTCATTCTCAGGGCCGACGACCATGCCTCCCATCACGTCGCTGTGGCCGCCCAGGTACTTGGTGGAACTGTGAACGACCAGGCTGGCGCCGAGCTCGAGAGGTTGTTGATGGACAGGGGTCGCGAAGGTGTTGTCGCAGGCGACGCTGGCTCCATATTGCCCGGCCAGTTCCGCGAGGGCCCTCAGGTCGCTGATGCCGAGAAGGGGGTTGGAAGGAGTCTCGACGAACAGCAGCGCGACGTCCCGGTCTATCACGGACTCCACTGCCGGCAGGGACGTTGTGTCCACCAGCCGAACCGCCGCCCCGAAAGCGGGAACCAGTTCGCGCAGCTGCCTCAGGGTGCCGTGATAGGCAGAATCCGTGGCCACGATGGTTCCGCGTTTCGCGGCAACCTGAAACAGCGCCAGGGTAGCGGCCGATCCGGAGCTGAACGCCACGCCTGCGTCGCCGCCCTCGAGGGCAGCGACCCCGGCCTCGAGAGCGGCCCGGTTCGGATTGTCGTCCCGCACGTAATTGAAGCCCCGACGATACTGTCCATCGGCATCCCTCTCGTATGTCGTGCTCAGATGGATGGCTGGAGTGACGTCCCCGGTGCCTGTTTCCGCGGGTCGTCCGGCGTGGACGGCCAGCGTCTCGAAGGAGGGTGGCGATTTACCGTGTTTCAAGGGCTGATCCGAGCCTTTCTGATCCAGTGTCTGGTCCGGACATGATAGCTGTCCGCAAGTCTGCGGATCGACGTTGCCGGGAAAAGCGCAGACCGCGGGTGCCATGATCAATGCCCAGACGATCCGAGACCTCGGTCAGATCCGGAAAGCTGCGGGACCGCGCGTGTTGCCGATAGAGACGGGTGAAAACGGCGGTCCCTGTCAGCTCATCCAGGCGCTGGAAGAGTTCCTGTCCGCTCCAGGCCCGCTCGCTGGGGAGACAGCAGTCCGCCAGCGCTGACAACGCCGTATCAAGGGACAGCCGTCCTCCGGAGGTCTCGCGCAGCTCCACGTCTGCCAGGAGCGCGATGGCCGCGCCACTCCAGTACACCCGCATATAGAGTCCTTTCTGCCCCATGTCCCGGCTGGCTTCGTCGAGCGGAAGCCCCGCGGTACCGCGACGTCCACGCTGAAAGCCGTTATAGAGTTTGAGCCAGGCATCCCGCTCCGGCAGCATGCCGGCACGGGCGCGCAGAACATTCTGAAAGTAGCTTGCAAAACCCTCCGACACCCAGGCGTCCCGCCGCAAAATGTAGGGCAGCAGCATGTGACTGAGTTCGTGGGTGGCTGTCCAGTCCTGCCGGAACTCTTCCGGGGAGCGGGAGGCATCGACGAAGAAATGCGCGGAGGTTCCGCCTCCTCGCAACACCTGTGCCCAGGGCACCGGTTCTCCGGCCGGGCCTGCCGGGATCACCAGGACCTGTGGGGACGGCAACGGGAATCGACCATAGAGGGTGGCCACGGCGCCCGCTGCTTCGGATATCCAGGGAACCACGTCCGCAAGAGTAACGGTCGCATCCGAAGGCAGCACCGCGATCCGCAGCTCCGATCCCGGCACCTGGATCCTGCTTGCTTCCAGCCGTCCAAGCGCCATCCGGTCCGGCCAGCTCCGGGGAGAGCGATCGATCAGGTACGTACTTCCCTGCCGTTCCCCGGCAAGAGGCTGCCATGGCACCGACACATTCATACCCGGCGGCAGGAGAAACTCCACACGGGATTCCGCGGCGGGCCGGGGCCAGGTCCTGCGCCACAGCCATAATCCTGAGGTCATGACTATGGTCTCACCGCGGGAGACGGCCAGACGTCTGTTTCCCTCCGCCAAGGCTGCCCGCAGATTCACCGCATAACTGAAACACCCATCTCCGTCCCCTCGAAAACGGATCCTGTCTCCCAGGGCCCGAGCGGGCCCGCTCTCGATCGACAGGAAACGCGGTGCCGCTGCGTTGCCGGCCCGGAACTCCATCTGGCCTTCCGATTCGCCACATACCTGCACATCCAGCCTTTCGAGATCTGCTGCGGGACTGACGCGGTAATGAAGCGTTTCGGCACCCCAGGCGCCGCCGGTGGCGGCCAGACAAAGGAAACCGAATATTGCCCTGATGGAATGCACGCGCAGCTTCGCCTAATGCTGCGGCTGGCCGATCGGGATGTATTCCTGAAGCGCAACGACCAGAGTACCCGGTCCGCCATGCGCGCCCAGGGCTGTGCCCACCTCCGTGATGAAATGGCTTTGCACCGAGGGGATTTCCTCCAGCAGACGATCGAGGAGTCGCTGCGCCCTTTGGGGGTTTCGGGCATGCCCTACGCCGAGCCGGTAGGTAACCGAGGGCTCTGTGCGTTCGCGGATGAAGCGGACAAATTTCTCCGTTGCTCTGCGGCGACCGAATACGAAGCCGCCCGCGGCAATACTGCCGTCGGGAAAATTCGTCAGCACAGGATTGAGACGGCAGACGTCAGCAATGAATTTTCGGTAGCGCGGTACCCGGCCGCCCCGCACCGCGTACTCGAGATCGTTCAGCAGTCCGTAGGTGCGGGTCTTCGCAACGATCTCGTCCAGACGTATGGTGATATCGTCGAGGGCGTATCCGGCCGCGGCCATCTCGGCAGCGTAAAGCGCGATCATGCCCTCGCCCAGGGAAGCATTCCGCGAATCGACCACCACCACGGGACCGGAATCCTTGCTGCGGGCGGCGGCCGACTGGGCCGCCTGCAGTGTTCCGCTGACCTTGCCGCTGACGTGGATGGAGATGACGCCCTGGTGATGGGAGCCGAGAAACTGGTAAAGCCGACGAAAGTCCCCGGGCGGCGGCTGAGAGGTCTTCGGGTGGTGAGGATTGCTTTCGAGTTCGGCGAAAAACTGGTCCGGCGTCAGGGTAACCTTGTCGAGAAATCCCTTGTTGCCGAAATGAATCGGGATCGGAACAATAAAAATCCCGAGTCTCTCCAGGTCCTCCTCGGTCATGTCGCCGGCCGTATCCACGACCACGGCCACCGCAGGCCGATTGCCCCGGGCCGTTCGCTGTTGCAGGCGCATGTCGTCCGCTTTCTGCCGGCTCACCTGCCCGTATCGCCTGGCCGTCTCGAACAGGACCTCGGGATCGTTCAGGTGAATATGGACGCGCAGCTTTCGCGCCGTCCCGGCCAGAACAAGACTGCTCCCAAGATCCGCCAACTCTTCTTTCAAAGCACGCCGATCGATTGACGGAGCTGTGATCACGCATTCCGTGCAGAATCGATGGGTGTCGCTATCGCCGGGATCCACCGGATCGAAGGCAGCATCGGAGAGGAGTTCTGCAGGGATCTCCGGCGTCTCTTTTGCCGAGCCTTCGCGGATGAAATCAGTGATGCCCTGGAGGAGGTCTACAAATCCCTGGGCTCCCGCGTCGACAACGCCCGCCCTCCGGAGAGCTTCCAGCTGGTTTGTCGTCGCCGCCAGCGCCCTTGTCGATCGCTCGAGGCCGCGCTCCAGAAGGGCCAGGAAATCGTGGTTATCACGGCCCTGGCTCCTGAGTTCTCCGGCAAAATCCGCCAGCACGGAAAGGATGGTCCCTTCGCGTGGCTCGCTGAGGGCATCGCGGGCATACTCCGCCCCGCGCTCCACCGCCTCCACAAAGTGCTCCACCGTGATCAGCCTCAAGTGGCCGCAGGCGTCTCCCAGGCCCAGGAGGAACTGGGCGATGATCGCCCCGGAGTTGCCCCGGGCTCCGTCCAGCGCGGCGTCCGCAATGACTTCCAGCGTTCTGCCGGCGTGCCGGTCCTGGTGGCGTGACATCGCCGCCAGCACTGACTGCATGGTGATCGCGAGATTCGTGCCGGTGTCTCCGTCCGGTACCGGGAAGACATTAATGCGATTCAGCCTTTCCTGATCCGATATCACTCGGTGAATGCCGGCCGTGAATCCGCGAATCAGTCTCGGCCCATCCAGATAGGCAATACCCTCTCTTGATGTTGCCATGAGGCCCCTGTCAGTCCGGCAACAGCAGGTACTGCCGCCCGCGTTCCTCCAGGATGACGCCCTGGGGCACTATTTCGCGGACAACAGGTCCGTTCCGGACACGATCGCCTTCCCGGTATTTGTCGCCGCTGATAAAGACGACTCTGCGATGTCTTTCCGGGTAGTAGACATGGAGATCCAGGTGCAGGGGAGGTCCGGTTAGAAATCCTTCCAGGCGCAGGTCGTTCGCGGTGGGAAGGGAGTCGTCGGCCGCTGGCGCGGCAATGTCGGCGGCCGCAGTTTGCGGGGAGCCGACGGCGACCGGTGCTGCGTCCTCGCGCGCCTCCGCTGTCGGATTCGACGGGGCTTTGGACGGAAGACGGACGGCTGCTTCGGCGGCCAGTCCCCGCACCTCGCGCTGGGAAGCCGCGGCGGTGGAAGGGCTTGCTGCAGGCCCGGAAGCTGACGACTCGGGCGGGGGAGCCTCCTGAGGCGCTTTGCCCTCCCTGTCCGGGATCCCGCCTGCGGCGG
>JASFOT010000042.1:0-9458 GCA_050116375.1 Gammaproteobacteria bacterium
GGGGCCCCTGCTTCGGGGAGCGAGTCCCGGGGCTCCGGCTCCAGGGAGCCCGCTTCGACCCAGGAGCCCGTTCTGGACGACGACATACCGTTTTAGCGACCCCGCCTGAGTTTCGATTGTAAATGCCGTGCTCCGGCCGCTGCCGGGCCACGGCATATGTTTCATGGAGATAACGATGGATTCCAGAGAAATCACCCAGGAGATGATCCGGCCCCATGGCGGTGTGCTGGTCGATCTCTATCTTTCACCCAAGGACGCGGAGCAGGAGCGAAGGAAGGCCCGGGACCTGGCCTCCTGGGACCTGACGGCGAGACAGCTGTGCGATATCGAGCTGCTCCTGAACGGTGCCTTTTCCCCGCTCAGCGGCTTCCTGGGACGACAGGATTACGAGTCGGTCGTCGAGTCCATGCGCCTGGCGGACGGTACCCTCTGGCCCATGCCGGTGACCCTGGACGTCACCCAGGCCTTTGCTGATTCCGTCGCGACGGGCGACGAGATCGGGCTGCGCGATCAGGAGGGTGTCCTGATCGCCACCATGACCGTGGAGGACATCTGGCAGCCCGACAAGGCCGCCGAGGCGCGGGGCGTTTTCGGCACTGAAGACGTGACCCATCCCGGTGTGCATTACCTGATGCACCAGGCCCAGCCGGTCTATCTTGGCGGCCCGTTACGTGGCGTCGAGTCCCCGATCCATTATGATTTCAGGCATCTCCGCGATACCCCCGGAGAGCTGCGCCAGCGCCTTGCGAAGCTCGGCTGGCGAAAGATTGTCGCGTTCCAGACGCGCAATCCCATGCATCGTGCCCACCAGGAACTGACCTTCCGCGCTGCTCGCCAGGTCGAGGCCAATCTCCTGATCCATCCCGTGGTGGGCATGACGAAACCCGGAGACGTGGACCATTTCACCCGGGTCCGGTGCTACGAGCACCTTTTGAACCATTATCCGGAGCAGACGACGACGCTCAGTCTCCTGCCCCTGGCCATGCGCATGGCGGGGCCGCGAGAAGCCGTCTGGCATGCGCTGATACGCAAGAACTTCGGCTGTACCCACTTTATCGTCGGACGCGATCACGCCGGTCCCGGAAAAGACAGTCAGGGCAACGATTTTTACGGGCCCTACGACGCCCAGGAGCTGCTCGCGAAGTTCCAGGACGAGATCGAGATCAAGATGGTCCCCTTCCAGATGGTGGTCTACGTGGAAGACAGGGCCCAGTACGTCCCGGTGGACGAAACCCGGGAAGGGGACACCGTTCTCAATATCTCCGGCACCGAATTCCGTCGTCGGCTGCAGGAAGGTCTGGAAGTACCCCACTGGTTCTCCTATCCCGAGGTGATCGAGGAGCTCCGGAAAACCCATCCGCCCCGCCATCGCCAGGGGTTCACGATCTTTTTCACCGGACTGTCAGGCGCCGGCAAGTCAACTATCGCCAACGCCCTCATGGTCAAGCTCATGGAGCTCGGCGGCCGGCGCGTGACCCTGCTCGATGGCGATATTGTCCGCAAGAACCTTTCAAGCGAGTTGGGATTCTCCCGGGAACATCGGGACCTGAATATTCTCAGGATCGGTTTCGTGGCGTCCGAGATCACCAAGAACGGCGGTATCGCAATCTGCGCCCCCATCGCTCCCTATGCCACCACCCGCCGGCAGGTGCGCGACCTGGCCGAGGCGGTCGGCGGCTTCGTGGAGATCCATGTGGCGACTCCCATCGAGGTCTGCGAGCAGCGGGACCGCAAGGGGCTCTACGCAAAGGCACGGGCGGGCATCATCAAGGAGTTCACGGGCATCAGCGATCCTTACGAGGCGCCCGAGTCTCCCGAGATGGTGATCGATACCCGGGAGATGAACCCCGACGAGGCTGCTCACCGCATCATCGTGAAGCTGGAGAGCCTGGGGTATATCCGCTGAGGTTTGGTGACGCGGCCGTCAAGATAGTAATTTAGAGCCTGTCTCTGAGGATCGCGGATGCCCGGCAAAGTATTCATCAAGACCTTTGGTTGCCAGATGAACGAGTACGACTCCGCCAAGATGGCGGACGTGCTGAGGGATGTACACGGGATGGAACCCGCAGCCGCGGCCGAGGACGCAGACGTACTGCTGCTCAACACCTGCTCGATTCGGGAGAAGGCCCAGGAGAAGGTGTTCTCCCTGCTGGGCCGGTGGAAGCAGCTCAAAGTCGCACGACCGGGGCTCATCATCGGTGTCGGCGGGTGTGTGGCCAGCCAGGAGGGCGATGCGGTCATGCGTCGCGCGCCCCAGGTGGACCTGGTCTTTGGTCCCCAGACTCTCCACCGGCTGCCGGAAATGATCGACGAGGTGCGGGCGGGCCGTCCTGTCGTGGATGTGTCATTTCCGGAGATCGAGAAATTTGATCGTCTGCCGGAACCTCGGGCCCAGGGGCCTTCTGCCTTCGTCTCGATAATGGAAGGCTGCAGCAAGTACTGCAGCTTCTGCGTCGTGCCCTACACCCGCGGAGAGGAGATCAGCAGGCCTTTCGACGACGTGGTGGCAGAGGTCGTGACATTGGCGGAGCAGGGCGTCAGGGAAATCACTTTCCTGGGACAGAATGTGAACGCCTACCGGGGCCCGATGCACGACGGGGCTCTGTGCGATCTGGCTTATCTCATCCGTTTCACGGCCGCCGTTGAAGGTATCGAAAGAATCCGGTTCACGACCTCCCATCCCGTCGAGTTCTCGCCGTCACTGGTGGATGCCTACGCCCAGGTGCCCCAGCTCGCCGGTTTTCTGCACCTGCCGGTGCAGACCGGTTCGGATCGTATCCTGGCGTTGATGAAGCGCGGCCACACGGCGCTCGAGTACAGGCAGAAGATCCGGCGCCTGAGAGAGGCCCGTCCGGGCATCAGCATATCGTCGGATTTCATCGTCGGCTTTCCCGGAGAGACTGACCGGGACTTCGAGCAGACCATGGATTTGATCGCCGAGATCGGCTTTGATCAGTCATTCAGTTTCATCTACAGCAGGCGCCCCGGAACCCCGGCTGCTTCATTACCTGACGACGTGCCTTCTGCCGTCAAGCAGGAGCGCCTCGCCCTGCTGCAGGCGCGGATAAGGCAGCAGGCGGCGGAGATCAGCCGGGGGATGGTGGGCTCGGTCCAGAAAGTTTTGGTGGAGCGGCAGTCCAAGAGGAATCCCGGGCAACTCGCCGGACGCACCGAGAATATGCGGTGGGTCAATTTCGACGGTCCCCGTTCCCTGATCGGTCAGTTCGTCGGCGTGCTCATTACCGAGGCTCTGCCGAACTCTCTGAGGGGCCGAATCGAGGACGCGACGCGGGCGGCCTGAGACGGAGGTGTATTGAGCGACAACGACATTGTTGCCCTGGATCTGATCCTGGAGCCGGCGGATAACGAGCGACTCGCCAACCTGTGCGGGCAGTTCGACGAAAACCTCCGGCAGGTCGAGGAACGTCTCGGCGTGCGGGTGGGGAATCGCGGGAATCGCTTCCACTTAAGCGGAACGGCTGCAGACGTGGAAAAGGCCGCCAGGGTCATCAGCAGTCTCTACGAGCTGGCGGCGGAGGAATTCATCAGTCCTGACCGGGTCCATATCGCCCTGCAGGAGAGCCATATGGATCGTGACGAGGCCTCGGAGGACTCCGGAGTCGTGGCATTCCTGGAGACTCCCCGGCGGCGCGTCCATGCGCGCGGTCGCAACCAGGCGGCGTATCTGCGCAGAATGCGCGAGAAGGACCTGAACTTTGGCATCGGCCCGGCCGGCACCGGCAAGACATACCTGGCGGTGGCCGCGGCGGTGGCTGCGCTTGAGACGGACGAGGTCCGCCGCATCGTTCTGGTCCGCCCCGCCGTGGAGGCGGGCGAGCGGCTGGGCTTTCTGCCCGGTGACCTGGCGCAGAAGGTGGACCCCTATCTTCGCCCCATGTATGACGCCCTGTACGAAATGATGGGTTTCGAGCGCGTGGCCAAATTCATTGAGCGGAGCGTCATCGAGGTGGCTCCCCTGGCATTCATGCGCGGTCGGACGCTGAACGAAGCCTTCGTCATTCTCGACGAGGCGCAGAACACGACTGTCGAGCAGATGAAAATGTTTCTCACCCGGATCGGCTTCGGATCCCATGCTGTGGTGACGGGTGACGTCACCCAGACCGACCTGCCGGAAGCCCGGCGCTCCGGTCTTCGGCACGCGGCCGAGATCCTGTCGGACGTGGGCGGCGTCGGTTTCACGTTCTTCACTTCCCGGGACGTCGTCCGGCATCCGCTGGTGCAACGTATCGTGGAAGCCTACGATCAGAGCGCGACCGGCAGCGGGGATGTTTCCTCATGAACGTGACGGTGGATCTGCAGATTGCGGACCCGGGCCTGTCCGTGCCTTCCCCGGCTCGCATTTCCAGTTGGGTGGAAGCCGCCGTGGCAGATAGCATCGAGTCCTGCGAGATCTGCGTGAGGATCGTCGGGCAGAGAGAGGGACGGCGGCTGAACGAGCGATTCCGGGGGCGCTCGACGGCCACTAACGTGCTGGCTTTTGCCGCTGATCTGCCAGCTGGGCCGGATCTGCCGCTGATGGGTGACCTGGTCATCTGTCGTCCCGTCGTAGAGCGCGAAGCTGCAGAACAGGGCAAGATGGTGGAGGCGCACTGGGCCCACATGGTGGTTCACGGCACGCTGCATCTGCTGGGCTATGACCACGGGACCGAGCAGGAAGCCGAGCGCATGGAGGCCCGTGAGGTGCAGATACTTGCGGCACTCGGGTATCCTGACCCGTACCAGGAACTGGATCGCGAAGGCCCGTCGGCGCCGTCCGCGGTCGTATAGAGGGAACGATGTCCGACGACCAACCTCCGAGTAGACCTTCGCAACAGCATGTCAGCTGGTTCGGCCGGCTGATGAGAAAGTTTGGCGCCCACCCCAGGGACAGGGCCGACCTGATCCAGCTGCTGCGGGAGGCGCGGCGCGACCAGATTTTCGACGACGAGGAAGAGTCCATGCTCGAGGGCGTCCTGGACGTGGCCGAGATGCAGGTCAGGGACATCATGATCCCCCGCTCGCAGATGGTCGTTCTGGAACGGGATGACGAGCCAGGGCAGCTTCTGGAGACCATAATCGAATCCGGGCATTCCCGCTTTCCGGTGATCGGAGAAGATCGTGACGAGGTGGTCGGGATACTGCTGGCAAAGGATCTGCTGCGCTTTTTCGTCGAGAGCGGCGGCGGCCGTTTCAATATCCGCGAGGTTTTGCGTCCGGCGGTCTTCATCCCGGAGAGCAAGCGCCTGAATGTTCTCCTCCGGGACTTCCGGGTCAGCCGCAATCATATGGCCATCGTCGTGGACGAATACGGCGGCGTCTCGGGTCTTCTGACCATCGAGGACGTGCTCGAACAGATTGTCGGGGACATTGGCGACGAGCACGACCCGGACGAGATATCCTATTTCCAGCGAGAATCTGACGGCGTCTACACGGTGCGTGCCCTGACGCGCATCGAGGATTTCAACGAGGAGTTCCATACCGCCCTGAGCGACGAGGAGTACGACACGATCGGCGGGCTGGTGATCAGCGAACTCGGGAGATTGCCGCGCCGGGGAGAATCGGTCGAGCTCGACGGGATCAGGTTCACGGTGCTGAAAGCCGATCGGCGGCGGGTCTACACCATGCGCGCCCGGTTCCCGGGTGCGCCGCCTGTCGGGACCGGGTGACCATCAGACCATGAGCTTTCCGGTCCGCCGGATCGCCGACGGTCACGCCGGGTGGATAGCGGCAGCTGCCGGGGCAATTTTGCCGCTCGGTTTTGCGCCCTTTGCCTTCTACGGGCTCGTCCCTCTTTCTCTTGCCGTGCTCTGGGTTCTGTGGGAGGACCGTAACGCCCGGGTCGCCGCCAGGCTCGGTTTCCTGTGGGGCGCCGCCGCCTTCCTGACCGGGACCTACTGGCTGTACATCAGCATCCATATTTTCGGCCAGGCGCCGATGTTGCTGGCGGTGGTATTGATGCTGGGCCTGGTAGCCATCATGGCCGTTTATCCGGCCGTGACCGGTTACGTCGTGATCCGCTGGACGCGGCCCGGTCCGCGGCGCTGGCTGCTGTTTCTGCCGGCGGCCTGGATTGTCGCCGAGTGGTTCCGGGGATGGCTTTTCTCGGGGTTCCCCTGGCTGAGTCTGGGCTACTCCATGACGGACGGGCCGCTCCGCGGTTTTGCTCCGCTGGCGGGCGTACACGGAGTCAGCCTCGCAACTGCGCTGCTGTCCGGATGCCTGCTGACGCTGGTCTTCGGCCGGCGGTCGGCCAGGATCGTCGGTGCCGCGGGCGTGGCGGCGGTCCTGATCGGCGGGCAGGTCCTCGCGTCCGTTGAATGGACAGAGCCCGGGGAACGCGAGCTCAGGGTCGCCCTGATCCAGGGCGCGGTTCCGCAGGACCGCAAGTGGCTTCCGGAGCAGCGTCAGCCGACGAAGGATCTCTACCTGGATCTCACCCGGCGCTTCCTGGACAGGGACCTGATACTGTGGCCCGAGGCCGCTATCCCGGCAGTGGTCAGCGACGAGTTCGGGTATCTCGAGACCGTACTGGCCGAGGCCCGGGCAGGGGGCACGACGGTGGTTCTGGGCATGCTCGAGCAGGAGCCAGGGGACGGGCGCTACTTCAATTCGCTTCTGACCCTCGGAGACGAACAGGCGGTATACAGGAAACGCCATCTTGTCCCTTTCGGTGAATACTTTCCGGTGCCCGACTTTGTCAGGGAGTGGATGCGACTTATGAGTCTGCCCTACGCGGATATTACGCCGGGACCGCAGGATCAGGCGCCTTTGCCGGTCGCCGGCGAGCTGGCGGCGCCGTCGATCTGTTACGAGGACGCCTTCGGCGCCGAACAGCTCGATTTTCTTCCCCGGGCGGGCCTGCTTCTCAACGTGAGTAACGATGCCTGGTTCGGGGACTCCATCGCTCCCCATCAGCATCTCCAGATCGCCCGAATGCGCGCGCTGGAATCGGGCCGTTACATGCTGCGGGCCACCAACACGGGCATCTCTGCCGTGATCGGACCGGACGGGTCGCTCGTCGAGCGGTCCCCTCAGTTCGAGACCCATGTGCTGACCGCCCGTGTTCGACCGTACACGGGCTCCACGCCCTATGTCCGGTTCGGTAACGGCGTCCCGCTCGCCCTGGCGACGATTCTGCTGGTCCTGGGGGTGACACGGCGGCGCGCCTGAACCTCCTTGTTCCCGTCTGGCACCGGTCCGGGAGGCGGGGTATGCTTCCCCGCCACCGTCGTTAAAGGTTCTGCTGGATGGATGAGATCTACAGGCCGGAGGTCATCGAGCCTGCCGTACAGAAAACCTGGGAAGAAGAACGGTGCTTCGAGGTTACCGAAGACCGCTCGCGCGAGAAATTCTATTGCCTGAGCATGTTTCCCTATCCCAGCGGACGTCTCCATGTGGGCCACGTGCGGAACTACACTATCGGGGACGTGATCGCCCGTTATCAGCGCATGCGGGGCAGGAATGTTTTGCAGCCAATGGGCTGGGACGCTTTCGGGATGCCGGCCGAGAACGCTGCCATCAGGAGCCAGGTCCCCCCGGCGAAATGGACCTACGACAACATCGATTACATGCGCCGCCAGCTGAAGCTTTTTGGCTTCGGGTATGACTGGTCCCGGGAGCTCACCACCTGCCGCCCGGAGTATTACCGGTGGGAGCAGTGGCTCTTCACCCGTCTGTTCCGGAAAGGCCTGGTTTACAAGAAGAATGCGGTGGTCAACTGGGATCCCGTGGATCAGACGGTGCTGGCAAACGAGCAGGTGATTGACGGGCGGGGCTGGCGCTCGGGGGCGCCCGTGGAGCGCAGGGAGATCCCGCAGTGGTTCATGAAGATCACCCACTACGCCGAGGAACTGCTGGCGGATCTCGAGGCGCTGGACGGCTGGCCCGAGTCCGTCCGTACCATGCAGCGGAACTGGATCGGGCGTTCCCAGGGTGTGGAACTGCAGTTCCCGGTGGAGGACAACGACGAACCGCTGACCGTGTACACCACGCGACCCGATACGCTGTTGGGCGTTACCTACATGGCGGTGGCCGCAGAGCATCCCCTCGCCGTCAGGGCCGCCAAGGAAAAACCGGATCTGGCTGATTTTCTGGAGGAATGTCGTCGCGTGCATGCCTCGGAGGCGATGCTCGAGACGATGGAGAAGAAGGGCATGCCGCTGGGCGTCAATGCCGTGCATCCGCTGACCGGCGAGCCGGTGCCCGTCTGGGTGGCGAACTTCGTCCTCATGGCCTATGGCACGGGCGCCGTGATGGCGGTGCCCGGTCACGATCAGCGGGACTGGGAATTCGCTACCAAGTATTCGCTGCCCATTAAAAAAGTCATAGATCCGCTGGACGGTCCGCCGGCGGATATTGCCGACGGTGCCTTCCTCGATTACGGGCGGCTGGTGAATTCGGGCAATTTTGATGGCCTTACGTCCGAGCAGGCCTTCCACGCCATCGCCGATCACTTCGAAACCCGCGGAATCGGCCGAAGACGGACCAATTACCGGTTGCGGGACTGGGGTGTTTCGCGGCAGCGCTACTGGGGAGCCCCGATTCCCATCATCAACTGTCCTGACTGCGGGGCTGTGCCGGTTCCCGACGAGGACCTGCCTGTCGTGCTGCCCGAGGAGGTGGAATTCGACGGCCAGGGATCACCGCTCAAGAAAATGCCGGCATTTTACCGATGCAAGTGCCCCCAGTGCGGGACAGAGGCCGAGCGGGAGACTGACACATTCGACACCTTCATGGAGTCGTCCTGGTACTTCGCCCGGTATGCATGTCCGGACAAGGATGACGCCATGCTGGACTCCCGGGTGAATTACTGGCTTCCCGTGGACCAGTATATCGGCGGCGTGGAGCACGCCATCCTGCATCTTCTCTATGCGCGTTTCTTCCAGAAACTTCTGCGGGATCTGGGGCTGGCCCGGGACGGCGAGCCGTTCGCCAATCTCCTGACCCAGGGGATGGTGCTCAAGGATGGCGCCAAGATGTCCAAGTCCAAGGGCAACACCGTGGACCCGGAGCCTCTCGTCGAACGCTACGGGGCAGACACCGTGCGGCTTTTCATGATGTTCGCGGCGCCCCCGGATCAGGCCCTCGAGTGGTCGGACGAGGGCGTCGAGGGGGGGCACCGGTTCCTCAAGCGGCTGTGGCGCGCGGTGCATGCCCATGTGGGGGCGGGGCTGCCGGAACCGGTGGAGGCAGACGAACTGGACGAGCACCAGCAGCATATGCGGCGTCGGCTGCACGAAACCATCCAGAAGGTCAGCGACGATATTGGCCGCCGTTACACGTTCAATACGGCTATCGCGGCCTCCATGGAACTGCTCAACGACCTGGGTCGCTTCGAGGATGAGAGCGCTGCCGGGCGATGGGTTCGGCAGGAGGCGCTTGTGACCCTGATCCTGCTTCTCTCGCCGATTGCCCCCCATATCTGCCAGGCTCTGTGGGAAGCTCTCGGGGGGAACGGT